>NZ_BAAHXE010000010.1:0-63672 GCF_054657095.1 Hydrogenophilus islandicus
GATGCTCTGTCACAAAACCGTCACAATCTGCGGTTACAATGATTTTCATGGAACGAGAAAAGATTCTCCTCCTCGTCGAAGACGACGCAGCGATCCGCGGGCTGCTTGTCCTCCACTTTCAAAGGGCAGGGTTTCGCGTGGTCGAGGCGGAAGATGTGCGCGGCGCGTTGCGCATCCTCGACCAGATCGTTCCCGATGTTGCGGTGATCGATTGGATGTTGCCCGACGTCGCCGGGATTACGCTCGTCGAACGGTTGCGCCACAGCGACCGGACGCGGCTGCTCCCGATCGTGCTGCTCACCGCGCGCGCCGGCGAAGCGGACAAGATCCGCGGTCTCGAGGGGGGCGCGGACGACTACGTCACCAAGCCCTTTTCGCCCCGCGAGCTCCTCGCGCGGGTGCGGGCGCTTCTGCGCCGCGCGCAGAGCGAGCCCGAAGGGGGGCCGGTGTCGTACGGCCGAATCGAACTGATTCCCGACCGGCGGGTGGTGCAGGTCGGCGGGCGATCCCAGACATTGGGACCGACCGAATTCCGCCTCCTCTACTTTCTCGCGACCCACCCCGAGCGGGTGTGGGACCGTGCGACGCTGCTCGATCGCGTTTGGGGAAACGACGCCGCGATCGAGGAGCGAACCGTCGACGTTCATGTCCGCCGGTTACGCTTGGCGCTTCGGCCGCTCAACGCGCACGAGATGGTCGAAACGGTGCGGGGCGTCGGCTACCGCCTCACCACCGAACGCGACGCTGCACAGTAACCGATGCGGGAGGGAATGGCGCCGCTCGCGATCGCCCTCACCCTGATCGGGGGCGTTGCGGCGTGGGCGGTTGCGCACGTCGACGGCCTTTTGGTAGTGGCGGCAGCAGTGGCGGCGTTCGGATGGTGGCAAACCGCGCGGCATTTGCGCGCTCAGAGCGAACGGCTCGCGCAACTCGAGCGGGAGGCGCGCGTCGGGCAAACGGGGGAAGCGAAAGAGGAGGATACATCAAGGCTCCTTGCGCTCCTCTCAAGGGTACCAGTAGGGCTGCTGTGGGTCCGCAAAGGTCGGGTTGATTGGGTGAACGGCAATGCCAGCCAAGGGTTGGCGATCGACCCGACCCGCCACCTGGGTCAGCCGGTCATCTGGTTTTTGCCCGATCCCCACTGCTGGCACGCGGTGACGACCAGCGCCGAGCGGAGCACGACGATCCGAGTCTCCCGCCACGGTCGGGAACGCGTCTGGCAGCTCAGGTGGTTCCCTGAAGGAGAAGCGGCCGATTCGGGGTTGTTGTGGCTCGCCGACATCAGCGACGAGGTTCAAGCGGCGAAGATGCGCGAGGAGCTTCTGGCGAACGTCTCGCACGAACTGCGCACGCCGCTCACGGTGCTGCTCGGGGGGTTGGAGACCGTGAATGAGCGTGACCTGCCGCTCGCGGCGGAGGAGCGGGACAAACTGCTTCTGCAGTGCGAAAGGGAAGCACGCCGGATGTTGCGGCTGGTCGATGACCTACTGCGTCTGGCCGAGCTCGAAGGGGGAGCGGCGCATGCCGCGGAGTGGCTCGATGTGGTGGCGTTGCTCGACGAGGCGGCGGAAGTTGCGCGCCACGCAGCGCCCCCCGGGTTGACGATCGCGGTGGAGCTTCCCGAGGAGCTCGCGACCGAGATTTACGGCATTGACGCGGAGATCGCGATGGCGCTGAGGAACCTCGTGACCAACGCGGTGCGCTACACCCCGCCCCCCGGCACGGTGACGCTTGGCGCCAAGGTCGACGGGGGGCATCTTGACCTCTTTGTCGCTGATACCGGGATCGGCATTCCGGAGGAGCACCTCCCGCGCCTGACGGAGCGTTTCTACCGCGTCGATCGGGCGCGGTCGCGGGCGAGCGGCGGCACCGGTCTGGGGTTGGCGATCGTGCGCCAGGTGGCCGATCGCCACGAGGCGACGCTGGAGATCACCAGCCGCGTGGGCGAGGGGAGCACTTTTCGGCTGCGCTTTCCCCGCGGCCGTTGGCGCGCGCAGAAGGGCTACAGCTCGGAAAAGGAGAACCAGAGGTAGTCGGCACCGCGCTCATACTGCTCCGAGAGGAGGAGCGAGCGAAGCGCGTTGCCCTCTCGGATCTCCCAATGGAGCGGCAGCTCATCCGCGACGAGGGGAACGACCAGCGTCGCGAGGGGGTCGAGATCGCCGCGGTTGCGGAGGAGGAGAAAGGCGGGCGACCACGGGTGAGGCTCTTTGCCGATGGGACTCCACGGCCGAGCGGCGATCGGTTGCAGGCGGTCGTAGGGAAAGCGCTCGATACCGACCCGCACCGTGCGATCGAAGCGTAGACGCCACCGCACCCGCGCGAGCACCGCACGGTTCTGCACGTTCGCTTCGTCCTGGTTGGGAACGACCACCACCAGCTGCTGCGGGGTCAGTGGGAGCTGCTCTTCATCCTCGTGGGGGTGCACCACCTGCCAGCCGTTTGCGCTTCGGTCCCACAGGCGCCAGAGCTCCTGGGTCTGCCAACGCGAGTGACTCCCCTCCTCAAGGTTGGAGCCAAAGAGGGAGATGCGCTGCGACCGCAGGTGCGAAGATTCAGTTACAGCAGCAAAACCGAACGAGCGGCCGGCAAGGAGGGCGTAGATACGCCCCCAGCTGCCGACGACCGCAATCGGTTCGAGATACCCCGTTTCGCGCGGCTGGCGCCGCTCTTTCGGTTTGTCGCGCAGCAGTTGCAGGAGCGTTTGCACCGCTTCGGGGGGGGTAGCGGGAACGTCTCCCTCAGCGCTCTCCCGCGTGAGCAAAGCGCTCAGGCGCGTCAAGCACGCCTCGCTATCGAGAAACCACGTTTCTGACTCGCGCGAGGGGTCGCGCAGTCGGGGCGGCGACCAGCTCTGGGGCGAGAAGCCGTAGCGGGACTCCTCGGGGGGGGTAACAAGCCAGCTTTGCGGGACGATCTGCAAAAAGGGGGCGCACGCGCCGATCAGGTCCGCAAGCGACCGCCACTTCGCTTCAGGATGGCGCGTCGGGTCGACGACGAAGAGGGCGACCACCCCGGCGATCCACTCGTGGGCGGAGGCTTTGCCGTCACGACTCAACGGCTCGTCGACCCGCTTCCAGAGGACCCGCCGCTCATGGGCGACCGTAAAGAGGCGGTAGAGGGCGTTCCAGAGCGCTTCGGGGATCGCAATTGCGTGTTGCCAAAACCAGAGAAAGGTCTGGTGGAACCCCCACGCAATCCGCTCGAACGCGACGGCGAGGTGGTGGCGTGAGCGGGAGTGGTTCGCGAGCTGCTCTGCGACCGCTTCGTAGAGGGCGATCTGGGTGGGCCAGAGGGGCCACCACCATTCGGGGTGGTTCGCGGTGAGGGTCACCGCGTGGTGGCGGAGCGTGTCGATGGCAGCTAGGAATGAACCAGGGTCAGTGGGTGAGGCGCTGCCGGAAAGAGAAGTGCCAGGAGGGGTGCGCAGGGTCTTTTCGAGCGCTTTGGCCCGCTCGATCAAGAGATTCCCCGCTTGCTGCGCCGAGCGGACCGCGCTCAATTCGGTGTGGAGCGTTTCGCGCCAACGGTCCGCGTCCCACATCGTCACTGCGCCCGTTTGCTGCCGTCGACCCATTGGTGGGTCAGAATGCCACCCACCCACATCGCGAGCAGCGTCACCCACGAGGTGAGGGAGAAGAGGGAGGCGCCGGTCACCCCTGCGCCCACCGCACAACCGCCCGCGAGGATGCCGCCAAATCCCATCAGCACAGCACCGGCAAGATAGCGCTTCATCGCGTGTCCGCCTTGGAATCCTTGCAATTCCAGTTCGCGATTGTGCCATGCGGCGAGAAAAGAACCCAGAAGCACCGCGGGGATAAAGAAGAAGTCAAAGTCGAGCGGCACTGTGGGGGTGGCGAGTACAGTCATCAAGACGTTTGCCGACGGCGTGGTGAAGGTGAGGCTGCGGACAGCTACCGGTTCGAAGGAGACGAGCGAGAGTTGGTAGGTGGCCACCCAAGCGACGACGATGATCAGCCCAGCGGCGATTGCATGGGCGATTTGCGCACGGGGGAGGCGCGAGCGAACTGCCCAGACGATCGCGGCAGCGAGCCAGAGCGCGGCAAAGGCGATCGCGAAGGGCCGTCCCCAGCCGAGGAGCGCGAGGAGGTCGCGGGCGGTGCCGCCGGGGATCGTCCATAGGCCGTTGAGCCATTCACGGAGCGGCGCCAAGATTCCGCCCGATGCCGCCTGGGCGGTCACTGCAAAGAGGAGACCAGAAAGGAGCGAGCGCAGGTTGCCAGTTCCGGCGAGGATCAACATGCGCGACGCGCAGCCCCGGGTGAGGATCATGCCGCAGCCGAACATCAGACCGCCGAGGATGGCCCCCGAGAGACTGCCGACGCTCGCGAGTTGCCGAACGTTGGCGGTGTCGAACCATCCCAGGGCGATCATGAGCTGGGTACCCATGACGGCGACCGAGAAGGTGATCAACCAGACTGTGGTCCGCTGCCCCCATTGACGTTCGGCAAATTCGATAGTGGCTGCGCGCAGGCAAAAGCGCGAGCGCTGGCCGGCATAGCCGAACCCGAGGCCAATAAGTGCCCCCAAAAAAGCCAGAATGTAAGGGGTTTCGAAGTGGTCGACAAGCCAAGAGATCATGGCGACACCCCCCAAGGATGGTGTCGCCATTATCGCACAGAAAGACGGCGAGTCAGGATAGAGGAAAATACTAAGAAGATAATGCGCGCCGAACGAGCTCGCTCACCTGTTGCGGGTTGGCTTTCCCTTTCGAAGCTTTCATCACCGCGCCGACGATCGCGTTCAACGCCTTCTCTTTGCCGGCGCGGAATTCAGCGACCGACTTGGGGTTGGCGGCGATCGCGTCACGCACGAGCTGCTCAAGGAGCCCGCTGTCACTCTCCTGGCGCAACTCGAGCGCCGTGATCAATTCGTCGGCGGAGCGGCGATCCCCGTCCCACCAGGCGGCGAGCAGCCGCTTGCCGCCGGTGGAGGAGAGGGTGCTGTCGGCAACCCGTTGCACCAGAACTGCGAGCTGTTCGGGGGTGATCGGGCAGGCGGCAAACGGCCGCTCCTCTTTGTTGAGCCGGCCGATCACTTCCACCAAAAGCCAGTTGGCGCACGGTTTAGCAAGCGCTGCCCCGGCGGCAGCCACCGCGGCGGTGAAGAAGTCGGCCAACGCCCGATCGCTCACGAGGAGCGCCGCGTCGCTCTCCGAGAGACCATAAGTAGCGACGAACCGCTCGGCAAGAGCATCCGGGAGCTCCGGGAGCGCCTCCCGTTCGCGGGCGATCCATTCGGCTGGGATCACGAGCGGCAAGAGGTCGGGGTCGGGGAAGTAGCGGTAGTCGTGCGCCTCCTCTTTGGTGCGCATCACCCGCGTCTCCCCTTTCGCCGGGTCAAAAAGGACGGTCGCCTGTTCGATTGCGCGCCCCGCTTCGAGCTCGTCGATCTGCCAGGCGATCTCGTATTCGATCGCCTGCTGGAGGAAGCGAAACGAGTTGAGGTTCTTGATTTCGCGCCGGGTGCCGAGTGCTGTGGCGCCGCGCGGCCGGACCGAGACGTTGGCGTCGACGCGAAACGACCCCTCCTGCATGTTGCCGTCGCAGATGCCGATCCAGCGAACGAGCGCGTGGAGCGCTTTGGCGTAGGCGACCGCTTCCGCGGCGCTACTCATCTCGGGTTCGGAGACGATCTCCAGCAGCGGGGTCCCGGCGCGGTTGAGGTCGATGCCGCTCATCCCGTGAAAGCTCTCGTGGAGGCTCTTGCCGGCATCCTCTTCGAGGTGGGCGCGGGTGAGACGAACCGTTTTGCGGGTGGCGTGTGCCCCTTCGCCGACGCGGAAGGTGATCGCCCCGCCGGCAACGACCGGCTGTTCGTACTGACTGATCTGGTACCCCTTGGGGAGGTCGGGGTAGAAGTAGTTCTTGCGGGCAAAAAGGCTCACGGGCGCAATCGTGCCCCCGACAGCGAGGCCAAAGCGGATCGCACAGGCGACCGCTTCGCGGTTGAGCACCGGCAGCGTCCCGGGAAGCGCCGCATCGACCCAACTCACCTGCCGGTTCGGTTCAGCACCAAAGCGGGTTGCAGCCCCCGAGAAGATCTTGCTTTGGGTGATGAGCTGGGTGTGGATCTCGAGCCCAATCACCGCCTCATAGCGACTCGTGTTCATCGGCTCTCTCCTTTACCGCGCTGCGATCGGGGGAAGGGCCCAGTGCCATTCGGTAACGCTCTGGTAGGCGTGCGTCGCCGCCAGGAGCTTCTGCTCGCCAAAGTGGGGGGCGATGAGCTGCGCGCCGATCGGCAGTCCTTGACCGTCAAAACCACACGGATGGGCGATCGCGGGGAGTCCCGCGAGGTTCACGCCGATCGTATAGATGTCGGCAAGGTACTCTTCGACCGGGTCGCTGCGCTCCCCGAGCCGCCACGCGGTGGTGGGGGTGACGGGGGTGAGGAGGAGGTCGCAGGTGGCAAAAGCGGCGCGGTAGTCGTCGGCAATGAGCCGACGCACCTGTTGCGCTTTGCGGTAGTAAGCGTCGTAGTAGCCGTGGGAGAGGACGTAGGTCCCCATGAGGATCCGTCGTTTGACCTCCCAGCCGAACCCTTCGGCGCGGGTGCGGGCGTACATCTCCAAGAGGTCGTCGCTTTGAGCGCGGTAACCATAGCGCACGCCGTCGTACCGGGCGAGATTGCTCGACGCCTCTGCTGGGGCGAGGACGTAGTAGGCAGGGATCGCAAGCTCAGCGCGGGGGAGCGCCACGTCCACCAGGGTCGCGCCGAGCGACTCATAGGTGCGGGCGGCGGCGAGCACTGCGTCGCGCACTGCTGGCTGGAGCCCCGCGGCGGTAAAGAACTCCTGCGGGAGGCCGATGCGCCAACCGGCGAGCGGCCGGCTCTTGGGGAGCGCCGCGAGTTGTGCCGGGTAGTCGGGGATCGGGACGTCGACAGATGTGGAGTCGCGGGGGTCGAACCCGGCGATTGCGGCTAGCAGCAGCGCACAATCTTCGGCGGTACGGGCAAAAAGACCCGCTTGGTCAAAGGAGGAGGCGTAGGCAATCATCCCCCAGCGGCTCACCAACCCGTAGGTCGGTTTGAGGCCGGTGACGCCGCAGTGGGCGGCGGGCTGTCGGACACTTCCGCCGGTGTCGGTGCCGGTTGCCGCCGGCGCGATCCCCGCAGCGACCGCTGCGGCTGAGCCGCCCGAGGAGCCGCCGGGGATCCGCTCAGGATCCCACGGGTTGCGGCAGGGGCCGAAGGCGCTGTGGCTGTTCGCTGACCCCATCGCGAATTCGTCGAGGTTGGTTTTGCCGATCGCGATCACCCCCGCACCGTTGAGTCGCTCGACGACCGTTGCGTCAAAAGGCGAGCGGTAGGCGGCGAGCATCCTTGAGGCCGCGGTGGTGGGGAGGTCGACGGTGCAGAAGAGATCCTTGTGGGCGATGGGGATTCCAGCCAGGGGCGACGCGCTGTCGGCAACGCGCGCCGCGACCTCGGCGCTGCGGGCGGCAACGCGCGCAGGCTCAGCCAGGGTGATGAAGGCGTTCAATTGCGGTTGCAGCGCTTCTGCCGCTTCACGCGCGGCCAGGGCCGCCTTTTCGGGGGTAGTCGTGCCGTCGGCAAAGGCGCGGGCGAGCGCCGCGACCGTCATCGGGTGTGAGGGACGCATCATTCGATGACCTTGGGAACGAGGTAGAGACCGTTTTCAGCAAGCGGCGCAATCGCCATCAACGCCTCCCGGCAGTCGGGTTCGGTGACGACATCGTCGCGCAGCCGCTGGGTGAGTTCAAGCGGATGGGCGAGCGGCTCGACCCCTTCGGTCGGCGCCTGTTGCAGGCGGTCAATCAGCGCAAAGACACCATCGAGTTCGTGCGCCATCTGCGCCGCTTCTGCGTCGGTGAGCGCGATGCGCGCAAGCGTTGCCAAACGCTTCATCGCTTCAGGGGTGAAGGACATAGTCTGCTCGATCCTATCCCATTCGGAAACCGGATAGGTTATCATAGCGCATTGGTTTTTGCGCAGCGCTCCGCGCCTCTTTGCTCAAGGAACACCCATGTTCGGCTTCTTACGCTCTTGGTTCTCGAATGATCTCGCGATCGACCTCGGGACGGCCAACACATTGATCTACATGCGCGGCCGCGGCATCGTACTCGACGAGCCGTCGGTGGTGGCGATCCGCATCGACCCCACGACGGGAAAGAAGACGATTCAGGCGGTGGGGAAGACGGCGAAAGAGATGCTCGGCAAGACCCCAGGGAATCTCCAGGCGATTCGCCCGATGAAGGATGGGGTGATCGCCGACTTTGTCGTCACCGAGCAGATGATCAAGCAGTTCATCAAGAAGGTCCACTCGTCGAAGCTGATCGCCCCGTCGCCGCGGATCATCATCTGTGTGCCGTGCGGTTCGACCCAGGTGGAGCGGCGGGCGATTCGCGACGCCGCGCTCGCGGCCGGCGCGAGCAAAGTCTACCTCATCGAAGAGCCGATGGCCGCGGCGATCGGCGCGGGGTTGCCCGTTGCCGAAGCAACGGGGTCGATGGTGGTCGATATCGGCGGGGGGACGACCGAAGTCGGGGTGATCGCGCTCGGTGGGATGGTCTATTCCGGTTCGATTCGGGTCGGCGGGGACAAATTCGACGACGCGATCGTCAATTACATTCGCCGCAATTACGGGATGTTGATCGGTGAGGCGACCGCCGAGACGATCAAGAAAGAGATCGGCACGGCTTTCCCTTCGGCGGAGGTGCTCGAGATCGAGGTGAAGGGGCGCAACCTTGCCGAAGGGATCCCGCGCGCCTTTACCGTTTCGTCGAACGAGGTGCGCGAGGCGCTCCAGGAGCCGCTCAATCAGATCGTCTCGGCGGTGAAGATCGCGCTCGAGCAGACGCCGCCTGAGCTGGGTGCCGATATCGCCGAGCGCGGCATTGTGCTGACTGGTGGGGGAGCGCTGTTGAAAGACATCGACCGCCTGATCCAGGAGGAGACGGGGCTACCGGTCTTCGTCGCCGACGACCCACTCACCTGTGTGGCGCGGGGGTGCGGCGCCGCGCTGGAGAAGGTCGACCTCGTCGATACGATCTTCACCCATGAGTGACTGTGGCTGATTCGGCTGCGCCGCATCTGAGCTTTCGCCGTTCGCTGTCGCTGACCACCCGGGCGTGGTTGGGAACGCTTTTGGCCCTCCTTCTGATGGTGGCCGACGCTCGTTTCGGTTGGCTCACGTCGTTGCGTGACGGCGTCTCCGTCCTGGTTCGCCCCTTCGTCGCCGTTGGCCAGTGGCCGGTGGCGTTGTGGGAGCGCTTTGAGCGCGCGACCCTCGACGTCGTTGCGCTCCAAAAGGAGAATAGCGAGCTCAAGCGCCAGCTCCAGATCCTCTCGGTCGAGCTGTGGCAGGGGGCAGAGGCGCGGCGGGAGAACGACCGTCTGCGCGCGCTCCTCTCTTTTCCGCCGCTGCCAGCGACGCGGGTGTTCCCCGTCCAGGTGCTCTACGACTCTCCCGACCCCTATTCGCGCCGGATCGTGATCGATCGGGGGAGCAACCACGGGATTCGCCCCGGTTTGGCCGTTGTCGCCGCCAAAGGGTTGGTGGGGCAGGTGACCCGCGTGCAGCCGCTCGTGAGCGAAGTGACGCTGATCACCCATGAGCGGATCAGGATTCCCGCGGTCGTAACACGGACCGGGATGCGGGGCATCCTGTGGGGGAGAAACGACGCCGAGCTGCAGTTGCGTGATGTCCTCGGCGAATGGGCGGTGGCGGAAGGGGATGAGGTGGTGACCTCTGGCCTGGACGGGCTTTTGCCGAGTGGCTTACCGGTGGGGCGTGTCTCCCGGATCGAGCGGGGCGAGGCGACGCCGCTCGTCTTTGTCGCGCCGTTCGACGCCGGCGAGCAGTGGCGGGCGCTCCTGGTTGTCGAGCGCATCGACGCCGAGGGGAGGTAAAAGCGGATGGAACAGCCGACCCACCGGTCGCGGGAACTCCTCGCGCCGCCCAGCCGCACCTGGCTGGGGGTGACGCTGCTTGCGTCGATCGCGCTCGACCTGGTTCCGCGCTTCGGGCCGGGATGGGGGCCGGAGGTGACGCTGCTCACCCTCACCTTCTGGGCGCTGCGTACGCCGATGTGGGCGGGAATCGGTCTGGCGCTCGCGGCGGGGGTGGCGATCGACGTTGGGCGCGGGGCGGTGCTGGGGCAGACGGCGCTCGCGGCGATCTGGGTGGTTTGGGGGGCACAGCGGTGGCGCAACCGCCTCCTCTGGTTCGGCCCGGTGGGGCAGGCGGCCCACCTCATCTGGCTCTGGGCTGCAGTGCTGCTCGCCCAGATGGCGGTGCGCTGGATTGTGGTCGGAGAGGGTGAACCGGTTACAGGCTACCTTTTGGCGCCGGTGTGGATGGCGCTCCTTTGGCCCCTCTGGTACCAGCTCCTCCTTTGGCCGCAGCGGCGGCATGTGGCGAAGAGTTAAGGCGGCGATGGCCTTCGCGATACTCACGCTCGATCAGCTGGTGCGCCGGACGCGCTGGCGGGCGCTCATCTGGGTCGTGGTGATGGTGGCCGGTTTTGCCGTCTTGTTGTGGCGGCTGCACCACCTGCAGATCGTGCAGCATGAACGGTTTGCGGTGTTGGCGGAGTCGAACCGCTTGGCGCTTGTTGCGATCCCGCCGCAACGGGGAGAGATCTTCGACCGCAACGGCAAGCCGCTCGCGCGCAACGAAGGGGTCTATGTGTTGGAGGTCACGCCCGCGTTCACCCCCGATCTCGAAGGGACGCTGGCGCGGCTGCAGACGCTGGTGGCGATCGAGCCCAACGAGTTGCGGTCGTTTCGCCGCCGGGTGCGGGAGCAGCGGGGACTGGGGAGCGTGCCGCTCAAGTGGCGGCTCTCCGACGAGGAGGCGGCGCGTGTTGCGGCCCACGCTTTTGCGTTGCCGGGGGTGCAGGTGGCGGTCCGGTCGATGCGCCACTACCCTTACGCCGAGGTGATGGCGCACGTCGTCGGTTACCTCGGGCGGATCAGCGAACGGGATCTGCAAGAGATCGATGCGCGCGATGAGTTGGGGCGGTACCGGGGCCTCGAGGTGATCGGGAAAGAGGGGGTCGAGGCGAGCCACGAGGGGGAGCTCGTCGGCTGGCCGGGGTGGGAGCAGCTCGAGGTCAATGCCGCAGGTCGTGCGGTGCGCCGCTTGGCATCAAACCCACCGCGCCCCGGGTTGGACGCGGTGCTGACGATCGACGTCGATTTTCAGGCGTTCGTCTATGAGCTGTTGCGCGACAAACGGGCGGCGTTCGTCGCGCTCGACCCCCGCGATGGGAGCGTGTTGGCGCTGGTGAGTACCCCGTCGTTCGATCCGAATCTCTTCGTCGCGGGGCTCTCGGCCGAGGAGTGGGGGGCGCTCATGAAAGATCCGGCGCGGCCGCTCCTCAACCGGCCGCTGCGCGGGACCTACCCGCCCGGGTCGACCTTCAAGCCCTTTATGGCGCTTCTGGGGCTCGAGAGCAAGGCGCGCACGGTGGCGCAACGGTTCAACCATCAGGGGGCGTTCCAAATTGGCGCGCAGGAGCTCTACGACCGCAAAGCGAGCTGTCAAAGCGGGGTCGACCTCATTCGCGCGCTGACCTACTCGTGCAATGTCTATTTCTACCAATTGGGGGTCGATCTCGGGATCGACGCGATCAGCTCCTTCATGACCCGTTTCGGTTTTGGCCAGCCGACCGGCATCGATCTCCCGCAGGAGGCGGCAGGGGTCCTACCGTCGCGCGCGTGGAAGCGCGGCCACTTCAAGCGGCAGCGTGATCAGCAGTGGTTCACCGGCGAGACAGTCTCGGTGGCGATCGGCCAGGGGTACAGCAGCTACACGCCGCTCCAGATGGCGAACGCTTTGATGATTCTGGTGAATGGCGGATTGGGCCCGATCCCGCACGTCGTCGACCATTTTCGCGATCGCACGCGGGGTGAGATCGTTCCGGTGACCCGCCCGCCCGCCCGCTTCGTGCCGCTCTCCCCCGCCCACGTCGAGGCGGTATTGACGGGGATGCGGGAGGCGGTGCGGGTGGGTACTGCGGCGAAGGCTTTTGCCGGTGCGCCGTACCGCGCCGGCGGGAAGACCGGAACGGCGCAGGTGGTGTCGACGCAGCGGGCGCGGCGCCACGATCCGGATGACGCCGACGATCGCGACCACGCGTGGTTCCTTGCCTTTGCGCCGGTGGAGGATCCGCGGATCGTCGCAGCGCTGATCGTCGAAAATGGCGGCTTTGGCGGGGCGGTCGCGGCGCCCTTGATGCGGGTGATTTTCGACCGCTTTTTCGGGGTGGCGCCGAAACCGACGTGGGAGACGGCGCAATGAGGTGGGGGGGATGGCAGACGCTTCTGGTGCGCTGGGATCCGCTGCTGCTGCTGATCCTTGTGGGAATCTTCACCTTTTCCCATTGGGTGATGACGAGCGCCTCGCCAGAACGGCTCGACGACCAGCTCCTCCATCAGGGGTTGGCGCTTGCGGCGCTGCTCGTTGCGGCGCTGATCCCGTTTCGCTGGTGGCTTGCGCTTTCGCCTCTCCTCTATTTGGGCGGCCTGCTTGCGCTGGTGTTGGTCCTGATGGTGGGGGTGACGGCGAAAGGGGCGACGCGCTGGCTCGATTTGGGGGTGGCGCGGGTGCAGCCTTCGGAGTTGATGAAGCTGGCGGTACCGCTTTTCGTTGCCGCCTATTTCCATTGGCGGCAGGGGGTATTGCGCTGGTGGGACCATCTGGTGGCGCTCCTCTGGGTGGTGATGCCGACGCTGCTCATTCTGAAGCAGCCCGATCTCGGGACTGCGATCATGGTGGGGGTGATCGGCGGGTGCGTCCTCTTCTTCGCTGGGCTGAGCTGGCGGGTGATCCTGCCGCTCTCTGCGGTTGCCGCGGTCGCCATTGCCGCCTTCATCCATTACGGTGCGGCGTGGTGCGCGCCCGAGGTCCAATGGCCTGGATTGCACGACTATCAGAAAGGGCGAATCTGCACGCTGCTCGACCCCGAGCGCGATCCGTTGGGAAAGGGGTTTCACACGATCCAGGCAGCGATCGCGATCGGCTCGGGCGGTTTTTGGGGGAAGGGCCTTGGCCAGGGAACGCAGGCGCAACTGGCGTTCATCCCGGAACGGCACACCGATTTCATCCTTGCGGTGATCGCCGAAGAGCTGGGATTTGTCGGGGTGAGCGGGCTCTTTGCGGGTTATTTTCTCCTGTTGTTGCGTCTTTTGGCGCTCGCGCTCCGGTCGGGGTTGTGGGCTGGGCAGCTCTTTGGCGGCGCTGCGGTTGCGGCGATCTTCATCTATACTTGGGTCAACGCCGCGATGGTGATGGGCATTGCCCCCGTCGTGGGGGTGCCGTTGCCGTTTGTGAGCTATGGTGGGACGGCGCTCATGAGCCTCTGTTTGATGGTCGGGGTGGTTGCGAGTGCTGCGGCAGAGCGGCCGTTGTCTGGGGGACGACGATGAGACGCTGGCGAGCGGTTCTGAGTCTGGTGGTCGCTTCAGGCGTTCTTGCGGCGTGCGGGTCGCCTCGCGTCAAGAGTGAGACACGTGAACCTCAACCCAGCGCTAGCCGAGGGGTTGAGCCGCGGGTGGAGCCGCTGCGGCCGGCGAACGCCCGCCCCTATACGGTGCTGGGGCGCACCTATTTTCCGATGTCCGATTTTGCCCCCTACTGGGAAGAGGGGGTGGCGTCGTGGTACGGTCGGGATTTCCACGGTAAGCCCACGGCAAGCGGCGAGTCCTACAACATGTTCGCGATGACTGCGGCGCACAAGACGTTGCCGATCCCCAGTTACGCCCGAGTCACCAATCTGGCGAACGGCCGTCAGGTGGTGGTGCGGGTCAACGACCGCGGGCCGTTTGTCGACGGGCGGTTGATCGACCTCTCGTTTGCTGCAGCGCAGGAGCTCGGTTTTGCCAACCAGGGGACGACGCCGGTGCGGGTGGAGCTGATCCTCCCCGAGGAGATCCGCGCCGCCGAGCGGGAGCGGCGGTCGCTCGTCGCGCAAGCGGCGCCAAGCGCGCTATCCGACGCCGAGCGCCTCGGTTCGGTGCAGGGTGGCGAACCGATGGTGGCTTCGCTCGCGAGCGCGCAGCAGAGCGAGCGCTTGGCGCCCGCTGTGGCGGAGCCTCCGTCGCCGCTTGCGGCCAACGCCCCTTCGCCGCTTCCCCGCAGTGCTTTTTACCTGCAGCTCGGGGCGTTTGCCCAACCCGACAACGCGGAGAGCTTCGTCGCCCATCTGCGATCGCAATTTCCGGAGATGCCGTTGCGCATCCACGTCCAGGGGGCGCTGGCCCGCGTCGTCGCCGGGCCTTACCGCGATGCAACGGTGGCACAACTTGCGGCAGAGCAGCTCAATGCCCAATTTGGCCGGATGCCGCTCGTGGTTTCGGGGAGTCGTTTGGGGCTCATGCCCTGACAACGGGAAGAAAAGCGGGTACACTTCGCGTTTGTCGTTTGGCACAGGAGCGAGAGAGCGTGAACAGACGGTGGGGTGGGTGGCTCGTCAGCCTCTTTTTCGCGGCGTCAGTGTGGGCGCAGACGCCGACCGTTTCGTTGCCTGCGAAAGAGTGGCTGCTGCTCGATTTTGCCACCGGCGAGGTGCTTGCCGAGCAGGGGGCCGATGAAGCGGCGGAGCCGGCGTCGATTACCAAGGTGATGACCGCTTACCTCGTCTTCGAGGCGCTCGCCGATGGGCGGCTGCAATGGGAGCAGCGCGTACCGGTGTCGCAAAAGGCGTGGAAGATGGGGGGGTCGCGGATGTTCATCGAGCCGCGCAATCAGCCGACCGTTGCCGAGCTGCTGCGGGGCATGATCATCGCCTCCGGTAACGATGCGACGGTGGCGCTCGCCGAGGCGGTTGCCGGCACTGAGGAGGCGTTCGTCGCGAAGATGAACGCCACCGCTGCGCGATTGGGGATGACCCGTACCCATTTCACCGACGCCTCCGGCTGGCCCCACCCCGACCACAAGACGACGGCACGCGATCTCGCGATCCTCGCCCAAGCGCTCATTCGCGACTTTCCCAAAGAGTATGCGCTCTTCAAAGAGAAGGAGTTCGTCTACAACGGCATCCGCCAGCCGAACCGCAACCGGCTGCTGTGGCTCGACCCGACTGTCGATGGGATCAAAACCGGTCATACCGCTAGCGCCGGGTACTGCCTGCTCGCTTCAGCGGAGCGCGACGGCAGGCGGTTGATCGCGGTGACCCTGGGGAGTGATTCCGACGCGCAGCGGGCCGAGGCGTCGTTGAAGCTTCTCAACTACGGCTTTGCCAACTTCGCCCATTTTCCCGTTGCCGAGGCGAAAAAACCGGTCGCGACGCTCCGGGTGTGGCAGGGAGTGCGCTCTGAGGTGGCGGTGGGATCAGAAAAGGCGTTGGTGGTGACGCTGCCGCGCGAAGAGGTGAGTAAAGCGCGCGTCCAGTTTGTCGGGCAGGAGCCGCTGATCGCCCCGGTTGCGGCGGGCCAGCAGGTGGGGCGGATCGAGATCGTCGTCGATGGCGAAGTGCGGCGCTCGCTCCCGGTGGTCGCGCTCGAGGCGGTCGAACAGGCGGGGTGGTGGGGGCGGACCGTCGACGCGTTCCAACTCTGGTGGCGGCGGCTTTTCCCGGCGAAGTGAAGGGTGTGTGGGTTTGAGTGACCAAGGGCTTCCTTTCGCCGATCCGCTTCCCAACGGGTGGGAGGAGCTCTGCGCCGCGACCTGGTGGGGGCGCGTCCCCTACGCAGCGATCTGGGCGAGGATGCAGCGCTACACAGAAGAGCGGAGCGACACTTCGTGCGACTGGTTGTGGTGCGTCGAGCACGATCCGGTCTACACACTCGGGCTTGCCGGGCGCGAAAGCCATCTCACGCCGGCGGCTCGCGACTATGCCCCCGTGGTGCGCTGCGACCGCGGGGGGCAGGTGACGTGGCACGGTCCGGGGCAGTTGGTGGTCTATACCCTGTGGGACCTACGGCGGCGCAACCTCTCGGTTCGGGGGATGGTGGCGCTCCTCGAGGAGGCGGTGATTGCGCTCCTTGCCCGCCATGGGATTACTGGCGAACGGAAGAGCGGCGCGCCGGGGGTCTATGTTGCCGGGGCGAAGATCGCGTCGCTCGGCCTCAAGGTCCGGCGCGGTTGCGCCTATCACGGGGTGAGCCTCAACATCACCAACGACCTCGCCCCGTTTCGCGCGATCGACCCGTGCGGTTACCCGGGGCTACCGGTGACCCGCACCGCCGACTGGGGGTGGGCGCCGACCTTGGAAGCCGCGGCGCGCGAGTTGGCGAACGATCTTCCCGGGCGATGGCAGTGGCAGCAGCCCCCCGCGGTCGCGTGACGGCGGGAAGAGAATGGCAAAAGGGATAGAAGATGGCGCTTGAACCAGGGGTGAAGTTGCGTAGTGGCGCGAAGACCGCGCGCATTCCGGTCAAAATTGTTCCGAAAACCAAACTGGCGAAACCGGAGTGGATCCGTACCCGGCTGCCGGCGGGAGGGGCGCTCGAGCAGTTTCACCGCGTCAAAGAGATTCTGCGCGCGCAAGGGCTCCATACCGTGTGCGAAGAGGCGAGCTGTCCCAACATCCACGAATGTTTCGGCAAAGGGACCGCGACCTTCATGATTTTGGGCGACATCTGCACCCGGCGCTGCCCTTTTTGCGACGTCGCCCACGGCCGTCCGCTCCCCCCTGACCCCGACGAGCCGAAGCGGGTCGCGACGACCGTCGCGGCGCTCAACCTCCGCTACGTGGTGATCACCAGCGTCGATCGCGACGACCTTCCCGACGGTGGGGCGGAGCAGTTCGTTCAGACGATCGCGGCGATTCGCGCTCTGTCGCCCGCTACCCGGATCGAAGTGCTCGTCCCCGACTTTCGCGGCCGCCTGGAGCGGGCGCTCGACCGTTTTGCCGCGGCGCTTCCCGACGTCCTCAACCACAACCTCGAGACGGTGCCGCGCCTCTACCGTGCCGCGCGGCCGGGGGCCGACTACGCCCACTCGCTGCGGCTCCTTGCCGAATTCAAGGCGCGCTACCCCGAGGTGGTGACCAAGTCGGGGTTGATGGTGGGGTTGGGCGAGCGCGACGACGAGATCCTTGCGGTGCTCCAAGATCTTCGCGACCACCAGTGTGAGATGGTGACGATCGGTCAATACCTCCAGCCCTCCCCGGGCCATCTCCCGGTGGAGCGGTTCGTCTCTCCCGAGACCTTTGCCGCCTGGGAGCGTGCGGCGTTGGCGATGGGGTTTCTCCATGCGGCGTGCGGTCCGATGGTCCGTTCCTCCTACTGGGCCGATCGCCAGGCGGCAGAGGCGGGGGTGGTGAAGAGCGTCGCCGGAGGAGCCGCGTGAGGCTCGATACGCTCAACCCCACACAGCAGGAGGCGGTGCGGGCGCTCGACGGCCCTTGCCTCGTGCTTGCCGGTGCGGGGAGCGGCAAGACGCGGGTGATCACCCACAAGATCGCCTATCTGATCGCAGAGGCGGGACTTTCCCCGCGCCACATTGCGGCGATCACCTTCACCAACAAGGCGGCGCGTGAGATGGCCGAACGGGTTGCGGCGCTCATGGGCGGCCGTTCTGCACCGGGACTCACCGTGTGTACCTTTCACGCGCTCGGGGTGCGGATCCTCCGCGAGGAGAGCGCGCGGCTCGGTTTGAAACCGCGCTTTTCGATCCTCGACCCGACCGACGCGCTGACGGTGCTTGGGGAACTCCTCAAGGAGGCCGACCGCGGCTGGCTCAAAGCGGTGCAGGGGCAGATCTCCCAGTGGAAAAACCAGGGGGTGGTGCCGGACGAGGCCGAACAGCTCGCCCAAGACGACCTCGCCCTTCAGGCCGCCAAGGTCTATCGCGACTACGAGCGGGCGCTGGCCGCGTACCATGCGGTCGACTTCGACGATCTGATCTTGAAACCCCTCCTGCTCTTCGAGCGCGATCGGGAAGCGCGGGAGGTGTGGCAGCGGCGGCTCCGCTATCTGCTCATTGACGAATATCAGGATACCAACCGCACCCAGTATCGGCTGCTCAAGGCTTTGGCGGGGGTGCGCGGGGCGTTTACCGCGGTGGGGGACGACGATCAAGCGATCTACGCCTGGCGCGGCGCCGACGTCGAGAATCTGCGCCTCCTGCAGCAGGACTACCCGCAGTTGCGGGTGATCAAGCTCGAGCAGAACTACCGCAGTACCCGCACGATTCTGAACGCCGCCAACCGCCTGATCGCCCACAACGACAAACTCTTCACCAAGCGGCTCTGGTCGCACCACGGGCAGGGGCAACCGATCGTCGTGCGGCTGTGTCGCGACCCGGAAGCGGAAGCGGAGTGGGTCGTCGCCCAGATCGACGCCAAGCGCTTTGAATTGCAGGGGCGGTGGCGCGACTTTGCGATCCTCTACCGCGGCAACCACCAGGCGCGCCTCTTTGAGCAGGCGCTGCGCGCCCACCGCATCCCCTACGTGATCTCCGGCGGCGGCTCCTTTTTCGATCGCACCGAGATTCGCGACGCGATGAGCTACCTGCGGCTCCTCTTGAATGAGGACGACGATCCAGCCTTTGTCCGTGCGATCACCACGCCGCGGCGCGGAGTCGGCGCATCGAGCCTCGAGGCGCTCTCCCGCTACGCTGGGACGCGCCACCTGAGCCTCTTCGCCGCGCTCTTCGAGACGGGGGCAGAAGCGCACGTTCCCGCGGCGCCTCTTGCCGCGATGCGCGAATTTGCCACCTTCATCAACCGCTTTCGCTACCGCGCCGAGCGGGAGCCCGCAGGGCGCGTTGCGCGCGAACTCTTCGCCGCGGTGGCGCTCGCGGACCATTATCTTGCGACGCTCGATCCTCGCGACGCGAAGCAGCGCACCGAGTCGCTCGACGATTTCCTCGCGTGGATCGAGCGCAAAGGGGAGGCCGATGGGGTCACCCTTTTGGAGGTGGTGCAGACGATCGCGCTGATCGCGCGGCTTGAGCGCGACGACGAGACGCCCGACGCGGTGCAGCTCGCGACGCTTCACGCGGCCAAAGGGCTTGAATTCCCCCACGTCTTTCTCGTCGGGGTGGAAGAGGGGGTGTTGCCCCACCAGTCGAGCATCGACGCCGGGAGCGTCGACGAGGAGCGCCGCTTGATGTATGTCGGGATCACGCGGGCGCAGCGGACGCTCACCATCACCTACTGCGAAAAGCGGCGGGAGGGGAAAGAGTGGCGTTCGTGCGAACCCTCGCGTTTTTTGCGCGAAATGGGGGAAGAAGGGGTAGAAGTCAAGGGGCGCGACGCGCCGCTTCCCAAAGCCGAGGCACAAGCGCGCTTAGCGCAGCTGCGCGCGCTCTTGAACCGCGCGCCCGAAGGGGCGACCCCCTAGGCATGCGCCCATGAGCCGCCCCCCTGAGAACCGGCATTGGGGCGAAGGAGGAGAGGGCGCGGCGGTTATGCTACCGAGAGAGCGTTATTCCACCGGTGGCTCGGTAAAGCCTGCGCCTGCCTGGTTCGCGAGATAGGCGACCGCCCGTTTGATCTCAACGTCGGTGAGGTCGGCCGCGCCCCCTTTCGGCGGCATCTGGCCGATGCCGTTCGTCGCGCTTTGGACGAGGGCGTCAAACCCTTTTGCGATGCGCGGGCCCCACGCCGCCGTGTCGCCGGTTTTGGGACTCCCCAATGCGCCACTTTCGTGGCAACTTTTGCACACCGCCTGGTAGATCTGCTCACCGGTCCGTTTCCCGGGTTCGACCGTCTGGAATTTGAGGTTGAGTTGCGCAACCGGCAAAATCGCTGCGAGGGTGGCGTTCTCATCCCCTTTCTGTTCCTGCGAACAGCCGGCGATTACGGTGACTGCCCCCAAGGTAAGCAGCAGGCGAAGCGAGGTGTTCATCATGGGCTCCTGACGCGATGGTTTGGCAACGATTATAACGCAAGGGGCTACGCACTTGAATGAATTCGTGCTATCATGCGCGCTTCAACCCTCAGGCGCCTGTAGCTCAGTGGATAGAGCGTTGGCCTCCGAAGCCAAAGGTCGCAGGTTCGATTCCTGCCAGGCGCGCCATCGTCTGATCGTCGCCGTCACCGGGGCATCGGGCGCGATCCTCGCCGAACGCTTTCTCCTGCGCGCCCGCGAAATCGCCGCCGTTGAGCTCCACTTGATTCTCTCTCCCGCGGCGCTGCTGACCGCCCAGCTCGAACTCGGCAAGAAAAAAAGGGAGTGGGCGGCACTTGCCGACCGGTGCTACCGCTTTGATGACCTCGCCGCAGCGCCCGCAAGCGGCTCGTTTCCGGCGCTCGGGATGGTGATTGTCCCGTGCAGCATGAAGACGCTCGCGGCGGTCGCGCACGGCTTTTCCGACAACCTCATCACCCGCGCCGCCGAGGTGACCCTCAAGGAGCGCCGGCGGTTGGTGCTCGCGGTGCGCGAAACGCCGCTTTCGCTCGTGCATCTGCGCAACATGACGCAAGTGACCGAAGCGGGGGCGGTGGTGATGCCGCCGGTTCCGGCCTTTTACGCTGGGGTGACGACGATCGCGGAGGCGGCTGACCAGTTCGCGTACCGCATCCTCGCCCTCTTCGGCTGGGACCACCCGCAGGCGGTGCGCTGGTCGGGGCCCAACGAAAGGCCCAGCGAGGGGTAGCGCTTTAACCGCTACGGCACGGCGTGGGTACTCTGCGCGGGATCGTTTTTGAGGGGGACCGACGGCGGGGGAAAATCGCGGGAGGGGACGCTCAAATGGTACCCTTGCGCGGCGTCGACCCCGAGCAGACGCAGGAGCGCGACTGTTTCACCATCTTCGACGAATTCGGCGATCGTCGTCTTCCCCAGCCCCCGCGCCACTTGGGCAATCGCCTGGACGATCAGGCGGTTCGCGCTGTCTTGCGGTAGGTCGCGGATGAACTGACCATCGATCTTGACGACGTCGGCCGGGATGTACTTGAGGTAGCTGAAGGAGCTGAAGCCGGTGCCGAAGTCGTCGAGGCAGAGCGCCGCGCCGAGCTGATGGACGAGGTGGGCGAAGCGGATCGCCTCCTGGAGGTCGCTGATTGCCGCCGTTTCGGTGATCTCGAAGAGGAGGCGGCGGGCGTGGGGGGGCGCTTGCCGCCACTCGTTCTCGAGCCACAGCGCAAAGCCGGGGTCGGAGAGGGTCCGGCCGGAGAGGTTGACGGCGATCCGCGGCGCGTTGGGATGTTCGGCGAGGTGGTGCAGGGCGCGGCGGACCACCCAGCGGTCGAGGTCGCGGATCTTGCCGCTCTTCTCCGCCGCGGGGATAAAGTGGCCCGGTGAGACGAGGCGGGAGGGCTCTTCGGGGTCGCGCATCCTAAGGAGCGCCTCGACATGTTGCAGCTGACCGTTGAGGTCGTAGATCCCCTGAAAATGGAGCTCGAAGAGCTCCTCGGCCAGTGCCATCTCGATCCGCTGGTTCCAGGTGAGGCGCGCCACCTCCTCGTGGTGGGCTTCACTGCTGTAGAAGCGCCAGGTGTTGCGGCCACTCCCCTTCGCCTGGTACATCGCCATGTCGGCCGCGACGACGAGATCATCGGGGTTGTCGCCGTGTTCCGGGAAGAGGGCGATCCCGACGCTTGCGGTCACCCCGATCCGTTGACCGTCGAAGTCAAAGGGAATCCGGGCGATGGCGCGGACGATCCGCTCGGCAAGCTGCTGCGGCTCGCTGCGGTCACTGATTTGCGGCAGGAGAACGGCAAATTCGTCCCCCCCTAACCGCGCGACGATCTCGTTGCTGCGGGTGATCGCGGTGAGTTCACTGGCAATCCGCGCAAGGAGCGCGTCGCCGGCGCGGTGGCCAAAGGTGTCGTTGAGGTGTTTGAACTCGTCGAGGTCAAAGAGGATCAGCGCGGCCTGGTGGCGTTGCCGCCGCGCGTCGTTGAGCCGCTCTTCGAGGAGCTCGGCAAAGCGGCGGCGGTTGTAGAGGCCGGTGAACCCGTCGCGCTCAGCGAGGTAGATGAGCTGCTCCGCCGCGCGCCGTTCGTGGGTGATGTCCTCAAAGAGCCAGAGCCGCGCGATCAGCCGCTGATGGCTGTCGCGGACCGGAAAGCAGAGTTGAAGAAAAATCCGGCCATCGACGAGGTGCAATTCGGCGCTGTCGGAGATCTCCTGGGTGCCCGGGACGGTGAGGAGGAGCTTCGAGAAGTGGTCGGGTTCGGCACAAAGAGTTTGGCTCGCCCGCATCACGTCGCGGCTCTTTTGCCCGACGATCGGCGTCTCCGCCGGAATACGCCAAAGCCGCCGCAAGGCGCTGTTGGCGAAGATCACCCGCTCGGAGGTGTCGACGAGGAGCACCCCGAGGCGCATCGCCTCGAGGAGCGCGGTGAGCTGCGCGTGCTCCGCTTCGAGCGTCGCTGCCGCGGCTTCGGTCTCCCGTTGCGCGACGGTGAGCGCCACGAGCCGCTCTTGGAGCTCGTCGGCCATGCGGTTGAACGCTGCGCCCAGGCGGGCGATCTCGTCATGGGTTCCCGCCGGCGCGCGCTCGTGGAGCCGACCCGCGGCAAAGCGCTCGGCGGCCTGCTCGATCGCCTGGAGCCGCCGTCCCAGACGGTAGAAGAACCAGAGGTAGAGGGCAAGCGTCAGCACCGTGGTGCCGGCAAGGGCCCACCCGCCCAGTTGGGCGAGCCGCTCGACGAGCGCGGTGAGCGGTTGCGGCGCGTACCCCACCTGAACCGCACCGCTTGCAAGCGGCAGGAGGATGTCGAGCCGGCGCGTGAGCGGCACGGTGGTGAGCGCCGCAAGGGGCTGCGCCGGGGGGAGCGCGGCGTCGGGGGGCGTTCCCGCGAGCGCGAGCCGTTCGCCCGCGGCGTTGAAGACGGCAAGGTAGTCGATCTCCCCTTGCGCGCCGAGCTCCTCGGCGATCTCCTGGAGCGTCGGGAGGTTGCGCTCAAGGAGCGGCGCCTGGAGCGCTGCGGTGAGCTCGACCTGCAGGCTCTGGAGGCGTGCGCGGGCGAGCTCCTCGGCCGCCTCGCGTGTCTGCTGCCAGAAGAGGTACCCGCAGAGGGCAAAGATCGCGAGTTGCGCCACAAGGAGCAAGGGTGCCCAGCGGGCGAAGAGCGAGCGGCGAGAGAGGAAGCGGCTCATTCGGTGCTCTCAAAGAGGCGGTCGAAGTCGGCGACGAAGGGGTCGAGCGCCTGCCAATCGTCGTCGCTGATCGGTTGCAGCGTCCCGTGGCGGAGTGCGGCGAAATGCGGCGCCCCGTCGCCGCGACTCCACGCGAGCAGCCGGTCGCGGAGCGTGGCGATCGTCTCATCCCCGAGCCGGGCGTGGGCGAGGTAGAGGAGCGGCGGCGAGGGGGGGAGGCGCACGACAATCCGGTAGGCGGTCGGGTCGAGGTTGAGCTGTTTGAGGGTGGTGACCGAAACCACCGCAGCGTCGGCAAGTCGCTGTTGCAGGTGGGCAAAAGAGTTGGCATGGCTGCCGGTTGCGGTGAGCCTCAGGTCGCGCCCGATCACCCACCCCTGTTCGCGGAAGAAGCGGCGCGCCGCGAGCGTCAGGTTCGCCCACGGGTCGCTCGTCACCACCCGTTTGCCGCGCAGATCGGCAACGCTCTCGATCGGGCTCTCGGGCAGGACGATGAGGAGCGGCTCCAAGGGGGTCGAGGGCCGGGCGAGCCCAACCATCTGGTAGAGCAGCTGCGCGATGCGGCCAAAATAGGGGCTGGTGGCGATGAAGTCGTACCACCCCGCTGCGGTTCGCTCGAAGTGGCCGCGGTAGTTGGGGGCCGATTCGAGCGCCACCGGGCGGTTGAGTTCGCGGGCGAACCAGGCGCGGAGCGGCTCGTAGAGTTGGGCGAGCCGCCGCGCCGAGAGGTAGGGGACGACCCCGAAGACGAGCGGTGGCTCGGCGGCACGAAGCGACACGGGAAGAAGGGTCGCGCCTGCAGTGGCAAGCGTTCGGGTGAGAAAGTCGCGGCGGTTGCGGCAAGTAGAGGTCATGGGGCGATAGGTCCAGGTGACCGGTCTATCGATTCTACCGCAAAGCACTTAGCTGAAAAGCCCGAGCCCCGCGTGGATCACGCCGTAGTAGACAAAGAAGCGCGGGATTCGGAAGGCGCACGCGAGCGCGACGAGCGGCAGCGGCAAGCGCAAGAGTCCCGCGGTCCAGGTGGTGACCGAGAAGGGGAGCGGCGTCGTCGCGCCGAGAAGCACCCACCAGAAGCCGTATTTGCGCAGCATCGGTTCGTGCTCCTCACGGAAACGGCCGAAGATCCGGTGGAGCATCGGGAAGTGTTCGAGAGTGCGGCCGATGAAGTAGCCCTGGACGCCGGCCCAGGCGGAGACGGCGCCGATCCCGAAGACATAGAGCCACCACTTCTCGGCCATGCTGCTGCGGCTGACGACAACCAGCATCGAGTCAGGAGGAAAGGGGAAGATCAAGGTGTCACCGATGAGAATCACGAGCGCCATGCCCGGAAAGCCGAGGTGTTCGGCAACCCAATGGGCGGCGGCGACGAGCTCCTGTTGAAACGCCCAGCCGAGGGCGGCCATCAGGATCAGGAGCCCCACAATCGCGATCACGGTCTTTTTGAGCGCCTCTTCGATCATCGGACTGGTAACCTCATCACGGGGGGGTGCACAGACAGTGGGCCCAAAGGGGGGGCAGCGTCGCCGTCGGAGCGGTGAGTTCGCGGGCGAGCGTGGCGACGAGCGGGGTGAGCGACGGGGGGAGAAGGAGCGTGTCGATCGCCGAATGAGCGAGCGGGGAGGGGGTGAGGCCCACAGCGGAGACCTTCGACTGTAGGGTGAAGAGGAGCCGCCGCAACCATTCGCGCACGGTGGGTGGCTCTGTTGCCCACCGCACCTCGGCGTCTGGGGCGCCGGCGCGTTCGCGCGCAAGGGCAAGCGCCCGCTCAAGCCCGCCGAGCTCATCCACGAGCCCGAGTTTCACCGCCGCGCTCCCCAACCAGACCCGCCCTTCGGCGATCGGAGGGAGCTCGGAGGCAGGGATTTTTCGCCCTTCGCTCACCAGCGTGAGGAAACGGCGGTAGGTGTGGCTGACTGCCGCGTCGAGCGCACGGGTCACCGCCTCGGGGAGCGGCTGGCGGGGGTCGAGCGGTGCGGCGAAGGGGCCGGTGCGCACGCCGTCGGTGGTGAGATCGAGCTTCTCAAGAAGCCGCGCGGCGTTGGGGATGAGCGCGAAGACGCCGATCGAGCCGGTGAGGGTTTCGGGCCGAGCAGTGATTGCGTCGGCGGCGGTGGCGATCCAGTAGCCCCCCGACGCCGCGACGCCGGCGAAGCTCGCGACGACCGGTTTGCCGGCGCTCCTGACTGCCGCGACCGCGCGGCGGATCTCTTCCGCGGCAAAGGCGCTGCCGCCAGGGGAGGCGATGCGCAGCACCACCGCGCGCACCGCGGCATCATCCCGGGCGTCGTTGAGAGCCTCGACGAGCCGGTCACTCGCCGCTGCTGTCGGGCTGCCGTCGTCGCGCTCGACAATCGTGCCGTTGACGACGACGACGCGGATCTCCCCCCCTTTAGGGTGGAGGAGCCGTTTCGCTTGGTGCGCGGCAAGGTAGCGGTGCCACGCGACCCGGTCGCGGTCAGGATCGAGCCCCGTCGCGTCGCCTACCCGCTTTTCCCACGCGTCGCGCGGGGCGAGGTGGTCGACGAGCTTTTCGGCAAGCGCCGTCTGCGCGCCGTCCCCGCCGTGGGCGGTGAGCCGTTCGTCATAGGCGGCGTGGTAGCGGTCGACCGCCTCCGGCGGCAGGTGGCGCGCTGCGGCGATCGCGTCGCGCACCTGGTGCCAGAGGCCGAAGAGGAGGTCGGTGACCGCGCTCCGTTCTTCTTCGGACATCGCGTTGCGGGTGAAGGGTTCGACGAACGACTTGTAGCGGCCGGCGCGAAAGGCATAGACGGTAACGCCCAGGCGGTCGAGCGCCGCCTTAAGGTAAGTCGGCTCAAGTGCAAGCCCCGGTAGGAGCACGAACCCTTCGGGGTCGAGGGTGATCTCGCGGGCGATCGACGCGAGGTAGTAGCGCTTCTGGTCGAACCGGTCGGCAAAGGCGAAGACGGGTTTTCCCGCCGCCTGGCAGCGGGCGAGCGCGTCGCGCAGCTCCGCGAGTTGCGCATAGCTCGCTCCAGAAAAGCGGCTGAGGTCGAGGGTGACTGCGACGACGCGCGGGTCAGTTGCCGCAGCAGCGAGCGCTTCGAGGAGCGAGCCAAGGTGGTTCTGCTCCTCCTCTTCGTCCCAGAGGGCGAGCGGGGGCGTGCGCGGCGGCGTCTCGCTGATGCTCCCGTCAAGCGTCAGGTCGAGGATGAAGCGGTGGGGAAGGAGCGGCGTCGCTGGCGGTTTGGCGTGCCACGCGACGGCGAGGGCAATGAGCACCGCAAGGCCGACGGCGAGCGCAATTGCGCCCAGGACCGCGCGCCCGAGCCATTCGAGCCCGGCAAGGAGGCGCGCGGCGAGCTTGAGCGGCGCGGTAAGGAGCGCGAGGAGCAAAGCGGGGCGGCGACTGCTCATGACGGGGAGGAATCGGCGGAGGGCGCTGCTTGCGCGTCCAGAGGGGCGTCAGCAGGGGGCGCGGCGCGGCGGCGATAGACGAGGTCCCAGACGGCGTGGCCGAGATGGGTTCCGCGCTGCTCGAATTTGGTCCGCGGCCGCCACGCGGGGCGCGGTTCGGCAAACCCCGTTTCGGGGTAGTCGTTGGCAAGGAGCGGCTCGGCGTCGAGCACCGCCCGCATCCAGTGGGCGTACTCCTCCCAGTCGGTGGCGCAGTGAAGGTACCCTCCGGGTTTCAAGCGCGAGGCGAAGAGCGCGACGATCGGCGGCTGGACGATCCGCCGCTTATGGTGCTGCTTCTTCGGCCAGGGGTCGGGAAAGAAGAGGTGGAGTGCCGAGAGCGCCCCTTCGGGGATCACCCGCTCGAGCACCTCGACCGCGTCGTGGCGCAACACCCGGAGGTTCTTGAGCCCCCGCGCGTCGATGAGCTTCAGGAGGTTGCCTACCCCAGGGCCGTGGACTTCGACGGCGATGAAGTCGATGTCGGGGTTCGCTTCGGCGATCGCCGCGGTGGCGTCTCCCATCCCCGAGCCGATCTCGAGCACCACCGGGGCGCGGCGCCCAAAGATCGCGGCGAAGTCGAGGGGTTGGTCGGGTTGCCACGGCAAGCCCCAGATCGGGTAGAGGCGGGTGAGCGCCTCCTTCTGGCTCGGGGTCATCCGCCCTTGGCGCAAGACAAAGGTGCGGACCGTACGGTGAGTCAAGCGGTCGGTGGTAGCGGTCGTCATCCTTTTCACCCTCGGCCAATGAGGCCACTCATCGGGGAGCTTGGGTCGGCGCTGTAGGCTTTGCGCGGCATGCGGCCGGCAAGGAAGGCGGCGCGGCCGGCGGCCACCGCCCAACGCATCGCGTAGGCCATCCGCACCGGGTCGCGGGCGTGGGCAATCGCGGTGTTCATCAGTACCGCGTCGCACCCGAGCTCCATCGCGATCGCCGCGTCTGAGGCCGTGCCGACCCCGGCGTCGACGATCACCGGCACCTGGATGGACTCAATGATGAGGCGCAGGTTCCACGGGTTGAGAATCCCCATCCCCGAGCCGATGAGCGACGCGAGCGGCATCACCGCAACGCAGCCGATCGCTTCGAGCCGTTTCGCAAGGATCGGGTCGTCGGAGCAGTAGGCCATCACGTCGAACCCATCCGCCACCAGCTGCTCGGCCGCTTTGAGGGTCTCGAGCATGTTGGGGAAGAGGGTCTGCGGGTCACCGAGGACCTCGAGTTTGACGAGCGATTGGCCGTCCAACAGCTCACGCGCGAGGCGCAGCGTCCGCACCGCCTCCTCGGCGGTGTAGCAGCCGGCGGTGTTGGGGAGGATCGTGAACCGCTCCGGGGGCAGGTAGTCCAGCAAATTCGGCTCGTCGCGCTTCTGCCCGAGGTTGGTGCGGCGAATCGCGACGGTGACGATCTCGGCACCCGAGGCTTCGACCGCGGCGCGGGTTTCAGCGAAGTCGCGGTATTTGCCGGTACCGACGATCAAGCGCGAGGTATACGTGCGGCCGCCGAGCACGAGCGGGGTGTCGGCAACGGGGTCGGGTGGGGTGGGGGGCGAAAGCGTTTCGGTCATCATGGCTCCAGCAAATCAGATCAGCCGCCGCCAACGGCAACGACGATTTCGAGCAGGTCGCCGTCGGCAAGCGGGGTAGTTGCGAAAGCGCTCTTCGGGACGATCGCGCCATTGCGCTCCACGGCGACGCGCTTCCCGAGCCAGCCGTAGCGCTCGAGGAGCGCGGCGACGGTCGTGCCGGCGGGCAGCGTGACCGGTTCGCCGTTGAGGCGCACCGTGAGCGGGGTCTCAGCCATCGGTCCTCTCTCAGTGGAGTAGCTGGGCGGGAGTTTACCCGAAATCGACCCGACACGCCCCTCGCTTACCGCCCGATCTCGCGCAGCCACGCGGTCAAGAACCACTCCATGAGGGTGTTGTAGGCGACGCGGTAGGCGGTCCTGTCGCCGCGCTCGACGGCGTCGTGGAGCACGGCGTGGGCGGCGCGGGGCACCTCTGCCTTCGGGTGGTAGGTGGCCAGGTAGGCGGTGACCGGACAGTCGGCGAGTTGCTGGAGGTGTGCAAATCCGCGCTCGTGGTGGACCTGCCACTGGTAGGTGAGGGCACCGAGGAGCGTCGTGAGCGGCGCGGCGGGGTAGCGTAGGAGTGGCGTTTGGTGCCAGCGCGCTGCCCATGCGGGGAGCGTCTCGGGGGGCATCGGGCGGGCGATCGCGTACCCTTGCGCCCGAGGGATGCCGACGACACTCAGCGCTTCGGCGAGCGCGGCGTTTTCGACCCCTTCGGCGACCGTCTGCCGCTCGAGCCCTTCGGCGAGGCGCGCAAGCGCGCGGATCACTGTCAAGAAGGTGATCGGGTTCGCGGCGAGTTTGCGCACGAGCAGCTGGTCGATTTTGATCACGTCAAAAGGGAGCTCCGCGAGGCGCAAGAGCCCACTGTAGCCCGAACCGAGGTCGTCGACCGCGAGTTTTACCCCGACGGCGCGCAACGCGGCGAGCGCTTCGATGCTCTCCTGCGCGGTGATCGGTTCATCCTCAAGAAGTTCGAGGGTGAGCCGCTCTGGGGCGACTCCTGCGGCGGTGAGCGCGGCGCGAAGGGCGTTCGCGGCGTCGGGTTGGTGGAGGGTGGTGTGGTCGAGATTCACCGAGAGGTCGATGGTGAGTCCCGTCTGCTCCCATGCGCGCAGCCAGTCGAGCCCCTGCCGCACCACCGCGCGGAAGAGGTAGGGGTAGTCGTCGGCACGAAGTGCCGGGAGAAACTGCCCGGGAAGGAGGGTCTCGGAACCGACGGTGAGCCGCGCGAGCGCCTCGGCTTTGACCACCGTGCCGCGCCGTAGGTCCACAATCGGCTGCACCGCGAGCGCGACGCCCCCGCTCATCACTGCAGCGCGGATCGCCGCGGCGCGCCCGACGCTGATCGGTGTCTCTCCACCCCGATGCGGGGCGGTTTCGAACGCGCGCAACACGGCGTTTGCGCGTGCCTGCACGCTCTGGAGCCACAACTGGGCGAAGAGGGCGCTGAACTGGTAGGGGTGGCGACCGCCGATGTAGAGGAGGAGCCGCGGACCGTGACTGTCGGCAAGCGGGACAGCGGCAGCGCTTGCGACCCCGAGCGCCGCGGCAACAGGTTGCCACGGTACGGTCCGCGGGTCGTGGAGGTAGTCGTCGGTGGTTGCGATCGTGCCGCGCAGCCACGCGGTGGCCATGAGTCCCCGGCCGGCGGGGTCGCGGGTGTCGAGGCGCGGCGCGCGCTCCGGCGCAAACGCGGCGTTAAGCGGAGAGAGATCCCCTTTACCCCGCGCGGTGACGAGGTGAAAGACCCCTTGAGCGTCGGGCTGAAGGAGCAGCACCATGCGGATTCCCGGTAGGCCGAGGATCGCCTCTGCGAGCGCCTCTTGCCAGCTCGCCAAGGTCCCACCCCCCTCGGGAAATTCGTGGAGGACCATCCGCAGGTAGGCGAGCTGCACCCCCTCCATCGCGGCCAAAAAGTGTTGCAGCGCGAGCGCGGTGCGCAGTCGCCAGAGGTGGAGCAGGCGAAAGACCTCGCCGCTTCGGAGTGCCTGCGCGTTGAGAAACTCCTGGAGGAAGGTGTGGCTGCGGTCGTAACCGATTGCCGCGTCGGCAAAGCCGAGCCCTTCGAGCGCGTGGATGGTGCCCAAGAGTGCTGCCTGCTCGGCGATCGTCTCGCGGGTCGCGTCGGAAGTGGCGAGGGTGGCGAAGTGGGTGGCGATCAGCTGCCGGTAGCGGGCGAGCTCCTCGGCGGGTTGTGCGGCGAGCCGCTTGCCGATTTCGGGGTGGTCGGTGAGGCTTTTGAGGAGCACTTCGGCGAAGGTTTGCGCCGCTTCGCGCAAGAGCGGCGCATAGGCGGCGAGGAGCTGCTCCGCTGCGGGGGAGAAGGGGTCGAGTGGAGCTTCGAGTGCCTCCAGCCACCGGGTCTGTTCGGGCTCTTCCCCCGCGACGCGCATCACGGTGTCGCTTCGCCCCTTCTCCGCTTTGAGGGTGAGGAGCGCCGCATCGGCGCGGCGCAGCAGCGCATCGAGCTCCTCCCCCTGTTTGGGGAAGAGCGCCCAGCCGACGCGGTAGTGCGGGGTGACGGTGACCCCGTCGGCGAGTGGTACCGGCGCGGCCACCGCGCGCGCGAGCCGTTCGCCGAAGGCGGCAAGCTCCTTTTCAGCAGTTTGCGGGGTGAGGTGGGTGAGCAGAATCACGAATTCGTCGCCGCCGAGACGGGCGACGAGATCCCCACCGCGGACGCTCTGTTGCAGCCGTTCGGCGACGGCGCGGAGCAACTGGTCGCCGGCGTCGTGGCCGTAGCGGTCATTGACCGGTTTGAAGTCGTCGAGGTCGAGGATCCCCACGGCCGCCCGCTCGCCGCGGCGGCGCGCGTCGGCAAGGAGGGGCGGCGCGGCGATCTCGAGCGCATGGCGGTTGATCAGCTGCGTGAGGGGGTCGGTGCGGGCGACCACGGTCTCCTGCACGAGCGCGTCATGGAGGGTGCGCAGCAGCGTGCGCTGGCGCGAGAGGAGCGCGGCGAGGATCAGGAGGAGTCCAAGCTCGAGAACCCAACGGGGGAGGGCGCTTTGGGCGTAAGCGGTGCGCCACGCCGCGTGCGAGATCGCCGCGGTGACGCAGTAGGCGCCGCGGCACGCCTCAGCGGTGAAGGCCGCCTCTTCGCCCCCCGTCGCGGCGGGGGCGCTTGCTGAGGGGGTGTCAGGAAAGGTGAGGGTCTCCGCCACGTCGAGCAAAGCGACGACGCGAGCGAAGCGGCGGTCGGTGACGGTGAAGCGAAGCGGTGGGAGCTCTTCGGGAACGAGCGTCTCGGCGCGGGCAAAGAGGAGGGTGGCGCGGTAGGGGCTACCGGCAAAGGCGGCAATAGTGCCGTCGGCGCGAAGAAGCGGCACGCGCACGCCGACCACCGCTTCTTGGAAGCGGGGGGAGAAGCGGGGCAACGTCGTTTGGCAGGTGCCTTCTGCCGCGGGGGAGAGATCGATCGGGCGGAAGTCGTCCGCGGTGAAGATCGGAGTGTGCGGTTGTTGGAGGGTGCTCCAGAGGAACCTCGAGGCGTCGGGCGACTGGACATTGACCGCGCGCAGTTCCGGGTGCTCCCCGGTGACCCGCGCGAGCGCCACGGCGATCGCCTCGGGGATCGGGCGCGGGGGCGACGCGGTGACGTAAGGGGCGAGGAGCCCTTTGCCGATCAGGGTGAGATTTTCGCAATGTTCTCGCACGCGGGCGTCGATCGCGCTCGCCTGGGTTGCCGCCGCAGCAGCAAGCCGCTCTTCTGTCTCTTTTTGGGCTGACCGAAACCACACCGCCTCGGCGACGGCAATGAGGGCGACGGCAATCAGGAAGATGATCAGGAGCGACCATGGAGGGCGCGGGTGGAAGTCGGTGGGGGGCGGGGTGGCATGGTTCATGGGAGATCAAGCAGAAGCGTTCGGACTTTCCAACCAAGGATTGATGACCGGCACCCCCATGGCCACGAAGGGGGAGGTATCTCGGGTTGCCACAGTCAGGCGGTTTGCGAGAGCAGTAGCAGCGATGAAGCCGTCTGCCATCCCCACAGCCAAACCTGACGCTTGGGCATTGGCCAGCGCTTCGGCATAAGGTTGGGTTGCCGCCACATCAAAAGGAAGTATCCGTCCTGCAAACGCAGGGAATATCTGACACTCTAATTGCTCAATGAGGCTGTTGCGGCGGCGACCTACAGGCAAGCGCGCCACACCAAAACGCAGCTCCGCAACGGTAACTACAGAGAGAAACAGGGTCTCCAGGGGCTGAGCATCAAGCCATGCGACCACTCGCGCATCGGGCTGGGCACGCAGTGGTTCTGAGATCACATTGGTATCGAGGAGAATCATTCAAGTTCCACCGTCCTCGGGGCAGACTTCTCGCGTTGATTGATCAGCGCCACTTCTTCGTCGGTGAGTTTGACTTTGCGACCGATTTCGGCAAGCATCGACCCCAATTTCAGGTGGCCTTGTGGTTTGACGGCCTCTTCGAGCAAGGCGCACACCTCGGCCTCGGTACTACGACCGTGCAGAGCGGCGCGCAAGCGCAATGCGAGATAGACCTCTTCCGGCAGATTACGAACAGTCAGAGTGGCCATGAACCACCTCGCTTGAGTTGCTCCGGTAAACCCATTTTATTCCGATGCGCTGATTCTGCCAACGCGCGCGGTTCAGGGAAGGAGCCGGCGGCGCAATCGCGCAAGCGCCCAGCGGGTAGGGAGGAGGGTGAGGAGCAGCGCAACTCCGAGCGCCGAGAGGACAGCGGAGAGGGGCGGGAGGTCGCCCGCCGCAAGGGGGCGCAGGAGCGCGAGCGCCTGGGTGAGCGGCAGCCACTCAGCGACGCGCAGGAGCGGCGCGGGGAGCTGGGCGAGCGGGAAAAAGGCGCCGGAGAGGAAGGCCATTGGGGTGATGAAGAGGGTGAAGTAGTAGAGGAAAAAGTCGTAACCGCGGGCGAGCGCGACCATCGGCAGCGCGAGCGCCGCGAAGACGAGGCCGGTGGCGAAGACGACCAGCAGAAGAAGCGGCAGCGTCGGCCAGGCGATCAGCCCTGCGGCGGCGGCAATGAGCGCGACCGCGCCCCCCGCGAGCGCCGCTTTGGTCGCCGCCCAGAGGAGCTCGCCGAGGAGGATGTCGCTCAAAGTGAGCGGGGTGGTGAGGACCGCCTCCCAGGTCTTTTGCACGTGCATGCGCGAGAAGGTCGAATAGAGCGCCTCAAAAGTGGCGGCGTTCATCGTCGCGTAGGCGACGATCCCCGGGGCGAGGAAGTGGAGGTAGGGGCGGCCGTCGATCTCGGCGACGAGCGACCCCAAACCGAGCCCGAAGCCGAAGAGGTAGATGAGTGGATCGACGAAGTTCCCGAGGAGCGACGGGACGAGGAGTTTGCGCCAGACAAGGGCGTTGCGCCGCCAGAAGGAGAGTGGCCGCAGGAGCCGGCGGGCAAGCGGGGGTTGTTGGGGTTGGGCGGGCAGAGGCGCCACCGACGGGGGGTTGCCAGGAGGCGGGGTGGTCGGGTCAGCCATCGCGCAGCTCGCGGCCGGTGAGTTTGAGGAAGAGGTCTTCGAGGTTGCCGCGCCGCACCACCGCGCGGGCGGTGGCGTCGCGGGCGATCAGCTCGAGCGCCGCGGTCGGGTCGGCGTGGCAGTAGCAGAAGAGGGTTTCGCCGACCCGTTCGAAGCGTAGCGGCGCTGCGGCGGTGAGCGCCGCGGTGAGTTGCGCCTCAAGCGTCGCGAGGCGCTCGGGAGCGGAGGCGGCGGCGTCGATCTCGACGACGTAGGGTTCGATCGCGGCGGCGATCAGCGCGCGCGGCGCCCCTTCGGCGACGACGCGGCCGTGGTCGATCACCACCACCCGGTCGGCGAGCCGCTCCGCTTCGTCGAGGTAGTGGGTGGTCAGCAGAATCGTCACGCCGCGCTGTTGCAGTTCCCGCAGCCGCTGCCAGATGAGGTGGCGCGCCTGGGGGTCGAGGCCGGTGGTCGGTTCGTCGAGGATCAAGAGCCGCGGTTCGGCCACCAGCGCGCGGGCGAGCGATAGCCGCCGCCGCATCCCACCGGAGAGCGCCGCGACGGGGGAGTCCTCTTTGCCGGCAAGGCCGACGAAGGCGAGGAGCTCGGGAGCTCGGGCGCGCGCTCGAGATGCCGAAATTCCGAAGTAGCGGGCGAAGACGACGAGGTTTTCCACCACCGTGAAGTCGGGGTCGATGTTGTCGAATTGCGGCACGACCCCGATCCTTTGCCGCGCTGCTTCCGCCTCGTGGGGAATCGGGTGGCCGAGGAGCGTGACTTCCCCCCGCTCGAAAGGAGAGAGGCCCAAGAGGACGCGGATCGCGGTGGTCTTGCCGGCGCCGTTGGGGCCCAAGAGGGCGACGAGTTCGCCGGGCCAGACGGCAAAGGTGAGGGCGTTCAGCACCGGCTGGGCGCCGAAGCGCTTCTCCACCGCGGCGAAGGTGACGAGGGGGTTTTGTTCGTTGCCGAGCATACCGGTTAGCCAGGCGGGTGGAGGGTGAGCGCCGCTTCGACCAGAGTGCGCACCACGACGAGCTTGCCGTGGAAAAAGTGGTCGGCCCCGGGGATCACGGTGACCGGCCGGGCAGCGGGGCGTGCCCAGTCGAGCGCGCGGGAAAGCGGCGCGACGGTGTCCTCTTCGCCGTGGATGATCAGCGTGGGGAGGGTGTCGGGGAGCTCCGGGGTCGCGTAGACGGTGCCGGAGCCGAGCGCCAACCCGTGGGGGAGGCCCACCAACGTCACGTGGCGGAGGGTGGTCGCGGGAAGCGCTTCGCGCCACACGGTGGGGTCGAGCCCGGGGAGCGGTTCGTTGGGCGAGGCGGGGAGCCCGAGGAGCACCCGCGCGACGCGCGTCGCGACAAAGGCGCCAAACGAGAAGCCGGCGAGGTAGATTTGCGGCGGCAGCGACCACTCGGCAAGCGCCCAGGCGATGAGCGCCAAGAGGTCTTCGCTCTCGCCGCGGCCGTGGTCGTGCACCCCTTCCGACCCGCCGACGCCGCGAAAGTTGGGGCGAAGCGTCAACAGCCCCTTCGCGGCGTGGGCGCGCGCCAGGGTATGGGTCACTTTGTTCGTGTTCGCGCCGCCAAAGAGGGGATGGGGGTGGGCGACGATCGCGAGCCCCACAGGCGGTATGCTCGGCAGGTCGACGAGGAGCTCGATTGCGCCTGCACGCCCTGGGGCGAGCCGTTTTTCGGCTGGCGCGGCCATCTTACGGCTGGTCGGGGAGCATCAGGCGGGTGACCTTGCGGCCGCCGACGAGGTGTTCCGAGAGGATCTCGTCGAGGTCGCTCTCGTCGAGGTAGGTGTACCAGGTCTCGTCGGGGTAGACGACGACCACCGGCCCCAAGTCGCACCGCCCCAGGCACCCCGCTTTGTTCACGCGCACGCCGCCCGGCCCTTTGAGGCCGAGTTCGGCGACGCGGTCGCGGAGGTAGTTCATCAGTCGTTCGGCGTCGTGGTTCGCGCAGCAGGCTTCGCCCGCGTCGCGCTGGTTGCAGCAGAAAAAGAGGTGGTGGCGGTAGTAGCTCATCGCGTCTCCTCAGCAAAAAGGCCAACCCCGGTGCGTTACGGGCGCGATTCAGCAAGAAACGAGAGGAACGCGCCCCACGGCATCGGTTTGGCGAAATGGTACCGTTCCTCAAACCATAGACAGATATTCCGCGTCAAAATGGAATATCCTCTATGACGCTCCCCGAACGGTGCTGGGAGCGGTTCGCGTGCCGGAATCTCACCGGCAAGGTTCGGTAAGCACACACGGGTTGCGTTGCCGGAACTCGAGGTGTGGGTGGTCCCAACCGAACCTGCGCTCCATGCGCCGCTAGAGCTTTCCGAACGCTTGACCAGAACGACCACACATGCTTGGCCCGATTCCTTACAGGTAGGGCAAAGGTGACATGGCCGCCACCACGGGGGACAACCGCCACCCGCACAGTCGGACGTTCAGACAGTCCCAATCCACGACGGGCGATGGCAAGCGCCGCGCCCTGATGAACCGAAATACCTCTTCTTTGCGCAAAATTGACCGCGCCAATGACTGAGGTGTAAGCCGGATTGACCTCAATGACCTCAACACCATGGCGAAACGCTGCTGACTTGATGCTCGATAGCACCTTGCGGTAGGCAAACGAGGAGATGAGCCTCGATTGCCTGGCATCGGTGGTTTCGAGTTCGGCTTTCTTCTTCTGGAAGTCAAGCGCTTCGATCACAATAGGTTTGCCTGCCGCTTGCGCTTGGGTGACAAGTGCAATGGCCGCGCTCTCAATCATCGCCTTGGCTTGGTTGCGTCTCTTGCCGTAGGTGTTGAGATCAATCCGTCGAACCGCAACGAGGTTGCCAAAGCGATCGGTCTCGGCAACAGCCAAGTGGTCCGCATTGACATCGACACCAATTGCCCCCAACGCCCTGTGGGTCACCTGGGGGACGGAATCGGCTTCAACGCTCACGAATACCCGCCACCCTTTGCGATCGCGCACGAAACGGTAGCTCAACGCCGTGCCGATGCGTTTGGTTGTCAGTTTGCCGTTTGGGGTCACGCTATGGACACGCCTGCTTGCGGCGAGCGCTGCGACAATTTGCTCGTGGCCGTAGGCGAAACGAACGCCCTCAATGGTGAGGAACTTCCCGTGTTCCTGGAGCGCATCGGGTAGCCGCAGACGCAGTTGCAGCGTACCGTCTTCAGCAACCACTGCTTGGCACGACTGGTTACCTGCTGTCTCGTCTTGGCTCCCCACAAGAAAGAACTGGTTCGACCGGGCCAGCTGCCACTTCTCTTTCCACTCGGCGTGGTTCGCGTAGCCGTTCTTCTCAAGATGAAACTGCGCCCGAAAGAGCCTCTTGCCACCAAAGCAGAGACGAACTCTACCCGCCTCATGGTCTGCTTTGAGCGCCTTGAGCCGGGCTTTCATGAGGGCCAAGCGGCGCTTCTTCTGGTGGAGCTTGTGGGTGTGCGGTGCTCTCTCTTCAAGTTTTGCAACGACTTTCTCAGCTTGGGCGATGCGCCGCTCGGCTTCTGCAATGAGTCCGGGGCGACGCTCTTTGATGGCGTCGATCTTTCCTTTGAGACTGAGGGCAATCGCGTTGAACTGCCGTGCGGTAATGCCAAAGCGGGGCAGGAACGTGCGCTTGAGTTCCGCAAGCGACGCACGAGTCTCCATCGCCGCAAAGAGACTACGTTCAACCCGTCCGTAGAGCTCGCCCCAAGCATCAAGCACTGCCGCCTGCTCTGGCGTCAGGGCAAGCCGCGTCTGGTAGGTGAACATTGGGCGGTCAGCCATTCTGAATCGCCTCTAACGCCTTTTGCGCACGGCTCCGTGCTGATCGCGCTCGAAACCCGCGCATAAAGCGCCGCCCCACCCTTTTCCGGCTGATCATGAACAATCACCGTACCTGTGGGCAACTGCTCGGCTGGTACCGGCAACTGACCGCTGCGCCACATCCGCCAGGCAGTCTTGTAGGAAATGCCTTGGAGTTTCGCCCAAGCGCTCAGCTTCACCGCTTCACCTCAGGAAGATTTTGGAGAAGTATAGCACATATGGGTACAAAAGTACAACATGCGCAGCTGTTTGGAGCCCTTGAATCGCGATCGGCGCAAAGGGGGAGATTTGTTATGATCGAGGAAAAGGAGAGTTTGCCGATGATTGCTGAAGCGCTGCCGCCGGAGATTGCGGCGCGGAGTCAGGAGCTTGCGCAGCGCATCGCCGCGCGGATCGACGCGGCGGGGGGGTGGGTACCGTTTGCCGACTTCATGAACTGGGCGCTCTACGAGCCGGGGCTCGGCTACTACGCGCGCCACGATCGGCCGTTTGGGCCACTGGGGGACTTCATTACCGCGCCGGAGATCTCGCCCCTCTTTGGGGCGGTGATCGCCGACGTGCTGGCCGAGTCGGCGGCGGCGACCGGCCTTGCGGTCGAGTTCGGCGCGGGGAGCGGGGCGCTCGCGGAGGATCTGCTGCGGCGCTGGCAAAAGATTGGCGCGGTGCCGCGCGACTACGCGATCGTCGAGGTTTCAGCCGGTTTGGCGGCGCGGCAGCGGGAGCGGTTGGCGCCGCTCGCGGCCGAGTTGGGGGTGGCGCTCCACTGGTGGAGCGCTCTGCCTGACTTGTTCGCCGCCGCGGTGGTGGCGAACGAGGTGCTCGACGTCTTGCCGGTCCATCTCGTCGGAACGCGAGGGGAGGAGACCTTTGAGCGCGGTGTCGTCGTCGCGGCGCGCGAACCCGTTGCCTTTGCCTGGGCCGATCGGCCGGTGACGCCGGTCGCGGCGGCAGCGCTCGCGGAGGTTGTGCTCCCAAGGAGCAGCGACGGCGAGTACCTCACCGAGGTGGCGCCGGCGGTGGCGGCGTGGGTGGCGACGGTCGCGGAGCGGCTCGCGCCCGGTTCGACCTGGGTGCTCGTCGACTACGGCTACGAACGGGAGCTCCTCTACGCGCCGTTTCGCTCCTGCGGAACATTGCAAGGGTACTCTCGCCACCGAGTGGTCGAGGATCTCTTGGCGTGGCCAGGGGCGATCGACCTCACCGCGTTTGTCGATTTCACCGCGGTGGTGACGACGCTCACCCGCTGTGGGCTGACGATTGCCGAGTGGTCGCGCCAAGGGGCGTTTCTCTTGCGCCATGGGGTGCTGGAGCGGCTGGCCGAGCGGGCCGAGCCGGGGTCGGCGGCCTACGTCAAGGCGGCGCGGGCGGTGCAGCGACTCGTGATGCCGCACGAGATGGGGGAGCTCTTTCAGGTGGTGGTGGCGAAGCGGTGAAGAAGGAGACAACACTGTGTGTGGTTTAATCGTTGCGTGTATGCAGTGCGGTGCGGTCCCCCCCAACTTGCAACGGGGACTGGCGGCGATGCAGGCTCGCGGCCCGGACGGTGAGGGTCAGTGGCAGGAGAATGAGGTGGCATTGGGGCATCGACGGTTGGCGATCCTCGATCTCGCGCCCCGCGCTGCTCAGCCGATGCACTCTGCCGATGGCCGTTACGTGATCGTCTTCAATGGCGAGATCTATAACTTCCGCACCTTGCGCGAAGCGCTGATCAGCGATGGGGAGTCCTTTCGGACAGAAGGCGACACGGAGGTCATCCTCGCGCTCTTTGCGCGGGAGGGCGAACGGATGCTGCCGAAACTGCACGGCATGTTTGCCTTCGCGATTTGGGATCGACAGACACGGCGGATGTTTGCCGCGCGCGACCCCTACGGAATCAAGCCGCTCTACATCGCGCGTATTCCCAATGGTGTGCTGCTCGCCTCCCAGGTCAAGGCGCTGCTCGCGACTGGCGAGGTGGATGAGACACCTGACCCCCGTGGGGTCGCTGGCTTCTGGATGCTGGGAAGTGTCCCAGAACCGTACACGTGGTATCGCGACATCCAGCCCCTTCCCGCTGGCCATTGCGCTTGGATCGAAGGGGGCATGATCACCCGGACAGTCTGTTGGCACGATATCGGGGCAGTTTGGCGCGAAGCCCCTCGAGATGCTCAGCCCGATGCCGAGGTCCAAGATGGGGTGCGGGCGGCGCTGCGCGAGAGTGTCGCCCGCCATCTGGTCTCTGACGTGCCGGTAGGTGTGTTTCTGTCGGGCGGTATCGATTCGGGGACACTCGCGGGATTGATGGTTGAGGCGGGGGTCAGCGACTTGTGCGGTGTGACCGTCGCCTATGACGAATATGCTGGTACCATTCACGATGAGGCACCCGTAGCAGCCGAGATTGCCCGCTACTATGGGTTGCGTCACCACGTGCGCAGGGTGACACGTGACGAATTTCTCGCTGATCTCCCGCGCATCTTTGCCGATATGGATCAGCCCACGCTCGATGGGATCAACACTTGGTACGTCAGTAAAGCCGTTGCGGAGCTCGGATTGAAGGTGGTGGTCTCCGGCGTGGGGGGCGACGAGTTGTTTCACGGCTACGAACTCTTTTACCGCTTGCCACGCTTGTGGGCATTTTGGCGGCTGTTGTCGTCGATCCCGGGCGTATTACCGCTCGCGCGTCGGGTTGGAGCGTGGCGTGCCCGGCGCAAAGGGAATCTGCTTTGGCGTTACGCTGCCGACTGGTTGCGTTCGATAGAGGGGGCATGGTGGTTGTCGCGCAGTATCTTTGCGCCGGACAATCTGCCCAAGCCGCTGGTTGCCGCGATCGCCCCAAACGGCTTTGATCCCCGAACGCAAGTCCAGTCGATGGTGGGGCGTTTGCCGGACGATCCGTGGTTGGCGCTGTCGCAGATCGAGTCGATGACCTACCTGCGTAACCAGTTGTTGCGCGATTCCGACTGGGCGAGCATGGCGCACAGTGTCGAGTTACGCACCCCTTTAGTGGATGCCTCTCTGCTTGCGCAACTCCAACCGTGGCTCGCTGCGTTTCACCGCTTTCCGCGTAAAAGGCTGCTGGCTTATGCTCCCGAGAAGCCGCTTCCAGAAGCGGTCATCCAGCGCAAGAAAACGGGCTTTGTCATACCGGTGATGCGCTGGCTAGCCGAAGCCGGGATCGCACCGGATGGCATCAAGAACTGGGCGCGATATGTCGCCAACAGATGGGCCCTACCCCCGGAGATGAGCGTATGAGCAGGGTGTGGCGTGTGGTGGCGTTGGGGTTACTGCTTGCGGGGATTTCTTTAGCGCAAGGTGCGCCGCCGATCTCTGGCCGGTTCGCCCCGGAGCTTTCCGACGAGTTTTCGGGCGGCCGCATCGACCCCTCCATTTGGATGGTTGCGCACCCCCACTACCCGGGGCGCCCGCCCGGTCGGATCGATCCGCAGCGGGTGACCGTGCGTGACGGCATGGTGTGGCTCGAGACGAGAGAGGGGACGGGGTACTATTTGACCCCTTTTCTGCGCGCAAAGACGGAGATCCGTTACGGTTATTTCGAGATTCGCGCCCGGTTGGCCCGCTGTCGGGTGAATCAATCTTTCTGGTTTTACGCCTGGCGCGAACGGGGCACGCGCGAGATCGACGTCTTTGAGATGGCACCAGGCGCGCCCGGTGAGGCGCAGCGGCTCCATACCAATCTTCACGTCTATGACGGCGACCCCGCGCTGGAGAACGACAGCAACCGCCGTTCAGCGCCGCAGAAGTGGTCAGCGCCCAATTTCGACCCGACCGAGTTCAACGTCTATGGGTTCCTCTGGACCCCTGAGCGCTTGGAGTGGCGGGTCAATGGGCAGGTGATCCGCGAAGCAGCGAACCGCGACTTCCACTGGCCGATGGCGCTCACCTTCACCGGCGAAATCCACCCCAAGTGGTTTGGGCTCCCTGCTCCCGGTGAGCTGCCTTGCGCGATGGCGATCGACTACGTGCGGGTGTGGCGGTTGGCCGATGAACCCAGCGGTGAGGCGGTCGATCGCGCGCTCCAGAGCGCCGCTACCCCGGAGAGGGGACAACCATGACGAAGTGGCAGAAGGCGTTCGCTTACCTGCGCGGACGGTGGACAAGTTATCGCCACTTTGTCCGTCCGGCGTGGGTCTGTCAGGTGGGGCGGGTGGTGGTGGTGCGGGAGCGCGGGACGATCGAGGTGGGCGAACGGGTATGGTTGTGGCCCGACGTCAAGCTCGACGCGAGCGCCGTTGCTCCGGACGGCGTTGCCGAACTCCGCATTGGCGATCGCGTCTCGATCGGCGACCGCACCCAGATCCACTGCGGCGAGCGGATCGAGATCGGCGAGGGGACCCTGATCAGTTGGGATTGCGTGATCATGGACCGCGACTACCATAATCCCGACGGCGGACCGGAGAAAACCGCACCGGTAGTGATCGGCGAAAGGGTCTGGATCGGTTGCCGCGCGATCATCCTCAAAGGGGTGACGCTGGGCGACGGCGTGGTGGTCGCGGCAGGGAGCGTCGTGACCCGTTCGGTGCCGCCTTACACCTTGGTTGCCGGCAACCCCGCGCGGGTGATTCGGCAGGTGGCAAGAACTGCTTTGGGAGGGTAGCGATGGGAAGTGAGCACGAGTTGGCAGCCCTTTGGCGGTCGCGCCAAGCAGAGGTCGCCGTCACCGAGGAGTGGCGAAACTTCTCTCCTGAGGAGCTCGACCGCCGCTACTATCGGCCATTGGTTGCGCTCGCTGCGCAGGCAGCTGACCCTAAGGAGGAGATCGCTGCGGCACTCTTTCTCGAGGAGGCGCACCGTTTCATCGACCGCTTTTTGCCATCCGAGACGCGGCTGGAGCGTGCCCTGGAGCTCTTGCGGACGTGGCAGGAGGAGGCGAAGCGGCTGGGGTCACCCGCAGCAGAGGGGATCGCTCGGGTCCTGCCGTGGGTCACTCCCGGCGAAAAACTTGTCCATATTGCCGCAGCGGGCGATTGCCTGATGACCGACATTCGCACCTTTTTGCGCCCCTTGGCGGCACGCGAGGGGATCGGTGTATCGATGGATTGTCTCTACCTAAGCGCTGCGGCGGACGGAACCTTTCCGCCCGACGAGTTTGTCCGCTTTGCGCAGCAACAGAAGGCCGATCTCCTCGCGGTGAGTCCCTTCACCTATGACGGTTTGCCGATCTATCGGCTGCTCCGCGCCGGAGAGTGGGCGCTTCTACCGCAAGCGCTCGATGAGGTTCGTCGTTTTGTGAGCGAGTTGCGGGCGCTCGACGAGCGGCCGCTCCTTCTTCATGGCGTCAGCGGTTTGCCGCTCCCCCGCTGGCGGGCGCACCTCCCTTGGGATTCTTGGGCGCTTCCCCGGGATTGGCGTCACCTGTGCGACGTGCTCAATGGGGGGTTGCGTGCGCTCGCTGCTGAGTGGCCACACATCTGGTTTGTCGACGAGTGGGCCGTCGCTGCGCAGATGGGGTGGCGGCAGGCCAATGCGCCGGTCGTCGCCGGACGGCAGTTTGCCGATGCGCTCTTTCATCGTCGTCGCTTCGGCTTTGGTGTTGCCCAGGCCTACGGCAAGGTGGTGCGCGCCTTTACCCGCCTGCGCGGGATCAAGGTGATCGCCGTCGATTTCGACAACACCCTCTGGGAAGGGGTGATGGCCGAGGGACCTGTGCGCCACTACCGCGAGCGGCAGCAGCTCCTCAAGCGCCTCCAGGAGGGAGGGATTGTGCTGGTGGCGTTGAGCAAAAACGACCCGCAGACGATCCGTTGGGAAGAGATGGTGTTGCAACCCGACGATTTCGCCGTGCACGCGATTGGCTGGGAGTTGAAGCCAACCACCCTTGCTGAGATTGCGCAACAGCTCAATCTGGGACTCGACGCGTTTCATTTCATCGACGACAATCCGACCGAACGGGGGTTGGTGGCAAGCCATTTGCCGCAGGTGCGGGTCTGGGATGCGTGTGACCCTGAAACGTGGGAGATGTTGGCGATTTTGCCCGCGTTGCCATGGTGGTCGCAAACGGAGGAGGCGCGGCAGCGTACTGCGATGTACCGTGCCCAGCTCAAGCGGCAAGAGGCGGTACGCGCCTACGGCGAAGCGGGTGGCGATAGAGCAGTCCTTGAGGCACTCGGACTCACATTGACGGTTCACCCGATGCAGGAACGTGAGCGCTCTCGCGTCCATGAACTGGTCAACCGCACCAACCAGTTCAATACCACCACGATCCGCTACCGCCCTGAGGAGTTGGCCGACCCTTCCCGCCAGGTGTGGGTCGGTTCGCTGCGCGACCGCTACGGCGAGTACGGCTTGGTGCTGGTGGCGGTGCTGCGCGGTTTGTCGACCGGAGAGGTCGAGATCGAAGATTTCGTAATGAGCTGCCGCGCGATGGGCTATGGCGCAGAGACGACATTCCTCGCGGCCCTCTGGGAGCGCTTGGGCAAACCGGCGATGGTGGGGCGCTTCATCCCCACCGAGCGCAATGCGCCTGCGGCGACCTTCTTTGCCCGCTGTGGCTTCGTCGAAGAGCAACCGGGCGAATGGCGCCTACCTACCGGAAAAGCGCCCGAAGCGCCAGCCCCTTGGATCACGCTCGCCAAGTGACTCCCTCAAGGCAACGCAGTCGTTGGAGTCCTTGCGCGATCAGCGTTGCCGCGTGCTCCCAGTGCGGTTCGAGCATGAACGCGTGCCCCATATCGGGAAGGGTCTGGGGGGGGACGTGGTAGTGGCGCGCAGTGGTTTCGACTAGGGGCATCGGGATGATCTGGTCGAACTCAGCGCCAAAGACGAGCCATTCGGTGGGGTGTTGTTTATGGCGCTGCGGTAGGGCAAACGCGGTCATGTCCCAGAGTGCCCGAAGCGACTCAGGTTGCGAGAGGGCGAGGTAACGTCTGAGCGCCGCTGCTTCGGGTGGGTGGTGAAAGAGGGCCTGGGTGATCGCGCGGTAGTGTCCCCCTTTCTTGGCGAGGAGCCGGTTCATCTCCATCAGGGTTTGCGGTGAATGGGTGAGGAGATGCCAGAAGGAGGCACTGAGCCCGGTGGGCGGGACGCTGGCCAGCAGCACCACCGCGGGAAAGGGGCGCTTTTCGAGCGCTTTTTGCGCAACGAACCCGCCCATCGAGTGGCCCAGCAGAATCGGCGGCGCGGGCAGGCGCTCAGCCGCTTCCAGCACGTCGGTGACGTAGTCGCGAATGCCCAAGAGGTCAAACGCCTTGTCGCTTTCTGAGGCGCCATGGCCGGAGAGTGAGAGTGCCCATGCGTCGTAACCGTGGGCGCTGAACCAGGGGAGGAAGTGTTCCCAACACCAAGCGCCGGCGTAGGCGCCGTGAATGAAGAGGAGCGGTGGCCCCCCTTCGGCGCGATGCACCGGTGCAGCGTGGAGCAGTTCGAGGGTTCGTGCCATGGGTTATTCCGCTGAGGGGGGAGTGGTGTTTTGCGCTTGGGCGATTGCCGCGACGCGCGCGGTGCGGAGCGCCGCGGCGATCGCAGCGGGGTCGCTCGCGCGCCGGGCGATTGCCCCAGCGTCGACGGCGCGCGCGGCGGCAAGCGCCGCTTCCCACAGCGCCACGGTCGGGGCATAGTCTACGACGAGCGGCGGCCGCCCTTCGGCGTCGCACGCGCACGCGACGAGGAGCTGGCGGAACCGTTCCGGGCGGCGGAGGGCGTCGCACCGCTCGAGCACCTTGAGGCGGGTCGCGGGCCGTAGCCGCGCCCCCTGGTGGATCAGCCCATGTTCGCGTGCGGTGAGGAGCGCCAGCTCCCGGCACTCGTTCGGCGCGCGCAGCCGCCGGCTCACTGCCTCAGCGAGCGGGGCGCCGCGTGCTTCGTGGCCGTAGTGGTGGGGCCAAAGTTCTGGGGGCGTCGTCCCTTTGCCGAGGTCGTGAAGGAGCACCGCCCAGCGGACCGGTAGCGGGGCGTTGCGCCGCGCCGCTGCGGCGAGTGCGTGGAGGAGGTGGGTGCCGACGTCCCCCTCGGGGTGGTAGCGTTGCGGCTGCGGTACGCCAAAAAGGGCAGCCACTTCCGGGAGGAGCGCCGCAAGCGCCCCACACTCGTGGAGGAGCGCCACCATCCGCTCGGGTGCCGCCTCCATCAGCCCGCGAGCGAGCTCCTGCCACACCCGTTCGGGGGTCAGCTCGGCGAGCTCGCCGCTTGCTGCGATTGTGCGCATCAGCGCAAGCGTCTCTGGTGCGACGGTGAAGTCAGAGAAGCGCGCGGCAAAGCGGGCGACGCGCAACACCCGCAGGGGATCTTCGACAAAGGCGGGGCTCACGTGGCGGAGCCGCTTCGCTGCAAGATCGGCAACGCCACCAAAGGGGTCGATCAGGGTTCCGTCGGGGGCGACGGCGATCGCGTTGATCGTGAGGTCGCGCCGCGCCAGGTCCGCCTCAAGTGGCACATCGGGGGTGGCGTGGAAGCGAAACCCTTTGTAACCGCGGCCACTCTTGCGCTCGGTGCGCGCGAGCGCGTACTCTTCGTGGGTTGTCGGGTGCAGAAAGACGGGGAAGTCGCGCCCCACCGGCAAGAAACCGCGCGCGGCGAGCATCTCAGGGGTGGCGCCGACGACCACCCAGTCGCGGTCGTTCACCGCTCGCCCCAAGAGGGCGTCGCGCACCGCGCCGCCGACGAGATAGACCTGCAACCCCTGGGTAGCCGGGTCGGCGGCGGCGAGGCCGAGCTGCGCCTGGAGGTCCGGGCTCAGCCGGTGTGACGTCGCCGCCATTCGGGGTAGCGGGCGCGGTAGGTGTCGTGGGCGAGATATTCGGGGGCAATCGCCTCGAGCGCCGTCGGCGTGAGGTTGAAGGGGAGCGGCGCCCCCTCGACGACGTTCGGCACTTCGAGCGAGCGGAGGTTGTCGGGGGTGAGCGGCGGGTTGGGGATGAGCGCCATCAAGCGCGCCTGCAGGAAGGCGAGCCGGTCGGGGAGCGCGATCACCGGCCGGGGGTGGCCTGAGAGCGCCGCAGCGTAGGCGACGAGCTCTTTGAGGGTATAGACGCGGGGGCCGCCGAGGGGGTAGGTTTGGCCAGCACTTTCCGGGGTGGTGATCGCGGTGAGGATCACCGTGGCCACGTCCCCCACATAAACCGGTTGCAGTTTCGCCTCTGCCTTGCCAATCGGCAACACCGGGGCGAAGCGGGCGAGGCGGGCAAAGAGGTTCATGAACGAGTCGCCAGGGCCGAAGACGACGCTTGGGCGGAGGATCGTCCAGATCGGTGGGGTGGCGCTCTGGGCGGAGTCGAAGAGGGTGCGGATCGCCGCCTCTCCCGCTGCTTTGCTGCGCAGGTATTCGGAGGGGGCGGTGGGGGAGGCGCCGTTGGCGCTGATATGGACGAAGCGCCGGACCGCGCCGTCGCGGCAGGCGGTGGCGAGCAGCTTCGGCCATTGAACATGCGCCTCCGCAAAGTCGGGGCCAAAGGGTGCGCCTGGGCGGGAGTGGAGGATGCCGACGAGGTTGACGACGAGATCGGCCCCGCGGACCAACTCGGTGAGCGCCTCGAGCGACCGCGACCGGAGCTCGACCACCTCGGCGGTGGGAAGAAGGAGCAGATCGCGGGCGTTTTGCCAGCGGCGGGTGGGGATAATGATGCGCCACCCTTGCGCGGTCAGGCGGTTTGCCAGGTGGCGGCCGATAAATCCCGTGCCGCCGAAGAGAATCGCTGTGGGTTGCCGGGTCATGGTCAACTCCTTGTGCAGTTATCGAAGCCGTTCGCTGATGGTGGCAAGCTGCGGTTGGGCATTGCCGTAAGGGAGAAGGAGTTCGCTCAACCGTTTGGGTTGGCCCAGACGGTGGCTGTAGATCACGGTGTTGGCGAGCACTTTGCGGATGTAGTCGCGCGTCTCGGCAATCGGCAGCAGCTCGATGTAGAGGAGCGCGTCGAAGAGCGCCGCGTCGGCAGAGAGGTCGAGGCGCTGCCGCAACCGTCCGATCCGCCCCGGCCCGGCGTTGTAGGCGCCGGTGGCGAGCACAGGGTGGCCATCGAGCTGTTCGGTCATGATCCGGAGGTAGGTGATGCCGAAACGCAGGTTCGTCTCCGGTTCCAGCAGCTGCCGCGGTTGAAAGCGCAACTCGTTGCGCTTTTTCGCGACCCAGGTGCCGGTCGCCGGCATCACCTGCATCAGCCCGAGCGCTCCACTCGGGGAGCGGGCGTCGGGGCGAAAGCGACTCTCCTGGCGCATGATGCCGTAGGCCCACGCTGGGTCTACCCCTTCGCGGAGCGCCGTAGCGACCACCTCACTGCGCCACGGGGTGGGGTAGCGCAGCGTCCACGCCGTCAGGTCACCGCTTCTGTCGAGCAGCCGGATCGCGAGGTCGTACCGCCCGTCGGCGGCAAGCTGGGCGGCTGCGGCGCGGCGCTCGTGCTGCCGTTGCGGCGACGACCAGTGGGCGGCGAGGAGGTCGACTTCGCGCTGGGCGTCTACGGTCCACCCGCGGGTCGCTAATGCGCGGATCGCTGCGAGTTGCGGGGTCTGCGCAACACGGGGACGTTCGGCAGGTGCGACGTCAGGTTCTGGGGTGAGAGTGAGGGGGCGGCCGACAAGCTCGCCCGCGAGAAGACCGAAGAAGTTGTCTTCGCGGGCAAGTTCAGTGAGAATCACTCGGGCCGCGTCGCCCTTGCCGAGCGCTTTGAGAACCCAAGCGCGCCAGAAGCGCCAGTTGGCTTCTGACCGCTCCACCGCGGTGAGCTCTTCAAGCAAGCGCCAGGCGGTCAGCCACTCTTCCCGCTGCAGCGCCAGGCGGATCTGCCATTCGAGCGGTTCGCGCCAGATCGGGCTGGCCCGAAGCTGCGTGCTCCAGCTGGCTGCCTGCGGATCTCCTTTCCGTGCCGCGGCGAGAAAGGCCGCCCGCGCCAAGCTCGGCCCAAACGGCGGGGGGAGGCGCGAAACCTCTTGCCACACCTCGTCCGGGTTGTCGCGCGCCCGTTGGAGGAGGGTGAGCGCCTGGGGAAGCAACGTCTGGGAAGCGGAAAGGAGCGTCTGCCAGCCATTCGCCCCTTTCTCGCCGCGCTCAAAGGCTGTCGCGAGGAGCCGCTCGACGAGGTGCGTTTCGTTCAGCAGCCCCCGTGACACCGCCGCGCGGAAGTAGTCGAGGCAGGCTTCGGGAGGTTGCGCGGTTTCGGCGAGGAGGGTCACCGCCTCGTGCGCGAGCTGCGGTGGAGATTTGGCTGCCGTCTCGAGGCGGGCGTGGGCGAGCCAGCAGCGCGAGGTGGGGTCGTGGCGGAGAAGCGCCTCCAGCTGTTGCCGCGCCTCTGGCCACATTCCTTTTTCGGCCGCCCGTTGCGCGAGTGCTCTACGTACCCGTTCTGCGGCGCCCGTTCCCTGGTGCTTCTCAAGAAAAGCGCTCACCGTTCGTGGGTCGAGCGCAGGGTCGTCGCGTAAAATCTGCAGCGTTATCCGCCAACTGGTGACCATCGCCGCGAGCGGATCGTGCCGGCTCTTCTCCTCAAGGAGGGTCAGCGCCGCAAGGTCCCCGCGGGCAAAGGCGTCGCGCGCCTGGGCAACAGGATCGGAGGAAGCGGGCGCAGGAGCGGGTGCAGCTTTTGCCGGCGCTGGGCGCGACGCGGCAACGGCAACCGGTGTGCCGAGCCCGGTGACGAGGAGAACGGCAAGGAGAGCAAGGGGCGCCAAACGGCCTCTCAGCATCGCGCAACGAAAGGGAAAGGTGATCACAGTGACGATTGTACCCGATGGCAACGACCGCGCGGCGTTGCGCCGCCACTTTCTCCATCTGCGGCGCGCGATGGCGCCAGAGGAGTGGCAAGCGCGCAACGCGCAGCTGCTGCACCATCTTGGGCGCTGGTGGGCGCGCTGGCGCTCGGCCCAAGAGCCGCGCGGCGACGATCGCCCGTGTTGGGTAGGGCTCTACTGGCCGATGAAGGGTGAGCCCGACGTGCGGCCGCTCTTTACCTCCTGGCGCTGGCGAGCGCTTCCGGCCGCAGTGGCGAGCCACTCGCCGCTCCACTTTCGGCCGTGGATCGAGGGGGCGGCGATGATCGAGGATCTCTACGGCATCCCCACTCCAGAGTGCGCCGCGACGGTCCGGCCCGAGGTGGTGATCGTGCCGCTTGTGGCGTTCGACGAACGGGGTTTTCGCCTCGGGTACGGCGGCGGCTTTTACGACCGGACGATTGCGGCGTGGCGGGACGAGGGGTGGCGGGGGGTCGCGGTGGGTGTGGGATTTTCGTTCGCCCGCGTCGCTGACCTTAAGCCGCAACCCCACGACGTGCCGATGACGGTGGTGGTGAGCGACGCGGGGTGTCTGCTCGATCGCACCACGCTGGATGCGTCGCAATAAAACAGTGTGGTGGAATTACCCCGCCGAGAGGAAGAGATGGTACGCGGGGTTGGTCGTCTCTTCGACCCACTCGTAGCCCAAACGGTCGAGGAAGGCGCGAAATTCGCTCTCCTCTTCGGGGGGAACCTGCATCCCGGCGAGCACCCGGCCGTAGTCGGAGCCGTGGTTGCGGTAGTGAAAGAGGCTGATGTTCCAGTCGGAGCGGAGTTCGCTGAGAAACTTCATCAACGCGCCGGGGCGTTCGGGGAAGACAAAGCGGTAGAGCCGTTCGTTGCGGATGTGGGGGGCGCGGCCGCCGACCATGTAGCGGACATGGGTCTTCGCGAGCTCGTTGTCGGTGAGGTCGACCGCCCGGAGTCCCGCGTGCGCGAGTTGCGCAATCAGCGTCTGGACCTCGTCGCGGGTGTGGATCGTGACGCCGACGAAGATATGCGCCTCATGGGGGTCGGCGTAGCGGTAGTTGAATTCGGTGATGTTGCGGTGGCCAAGGAGCTGAATGAAGCTCTTGAACGACCCCGGCCGCTCGGGGATCGTGACCGCGAGCACCGCCTCGCGCTGTTCGCCGAGCTCTGCCCGCTCGGCAACGAAGCGCAGGCGGTCGAAATTCATGTTGGCGCCCGAGGCGACGGCAACGAGCGTCTGGCCGCTCACCCGGTGCATCCGCACCCACGCTTTGAGGCCTGCAACGGCGAGCGCCCCCGCTGGTTCGAGAATCGCCCGCGTCTCTTCGAAGACATCTTTGATTGCCGCGCAGATCTCGTCGTTACTCACTACCACCATCTCGTCGACATATTGGCGGCAGAGGCGGAAGGTCTCTTCGCCGACCTGTTTGACTGCCGCGCCGTCGGCAAAGAGGCCGATCTGTTCAAGCGTCACCCGTTCGCCACAGGCAAGCGACCGGGTCATCGCGTCGGCATCCTCCGCTTCGACGCCGATCACCCGGATATCGGGGCGCAGCGCTTTGAGGTAGGCAGCGACGCCCGAGATCAACCCACCGCCGCCGACACAACAGAAGACGGCGTGGAGCGGCTCAGGGTGTTGCCGCAGCAGCTCCATTGCGATCGTCCCTTGGCCGGCGATCACGTCGGGGTCGTCGAAGGGGTGGACGAAGGTGAGCTGCTCCTCGTCCGCGAGTTGCCGCGCGTAGGCGTAGGCGTCGGAGTAGGACTCGCCGGCAAGGACCGCTTCGCCGCCGCGCGCGCGGACCGCTTCGACCTTGATGAGCGGGGTGGTGGTGGGCATCACGATCACCGCTCGCACCGGCTTGCCGCGCCGCTCACCGACCGTTTTGGCGGCGAGCGCGACCCCTTGCGCGTGGTTGCCGGCGCTCGCGCAGATCACCCCCCGGTCAAGCTGCTCGTTGCTCAAGTGGGCGATCTTGTTGTAGGCGCCGCGGAGTTTGAAGCTAAAGACCGGTTGCAGATCTTCGCGTTTGAGCCAGACCTGGTTACCGGTGCGGCGGCTGAGGGTGGGGGCGAACTGAAGCGGCGTCTCGACCGCGACTTCATAGACGCGCGCGGTGAGGATCCGTTTGAGGTAGTGGGTAGCGTCGGCCATTGTCGGTATCGTCATTGCTATCAGGTAGGGGAGGTGTTCGCGGCAACGAGCGCCGCTTCGCGGGCCAAGAGCGCCTCGTGGCGCGCGAGGAACTCTTTGGTGGCGTCGATGCCCCGCAGCTTCAAGACAAAGTTGCGCACCGCGGCCTCCAACAGCACCGCCATGTTTCGTCCAGGAGCGACGGGCAGGGTGACGCGCGGAATCGCCACGCCCAAGATCTCTTGTCGCTCCTCTTCGATCTGCAGGCGCGGGAGCGGCGTACTCTCGGGGCTCATCCGCTTGAGGTGGGTGATGAGCCTCAGGCGCACTTTGCGCCGCACCGCCGTTTCGCCGAAGGTGGTGCGGATGTCGAGGAGCCCGAGCCCGCGGACTTCGAGGTAGTTCTGCAGGAGCTCCGGGCAGCGCCCTTCGAGTTCAGAGGGCGAGATGCGCGCGAGTTCCACGGCATCGTCAGCGACGAGCCCATGGCCGCGGGTGACCAGCTCCAGCGCGAGCTCCGATTTGCCGGTGCCCGCGTCACCCGTGATCAGGACGCCAACCCCCAAAACATCCATCAACACCCCATGAAGAATGGTGCGTTCGGCAAGAATGCGCGCGATTTTGAGGCGAAAACGGTCGATCACCTCGGCCGCCGGGCGGGGCGAGGTGAGGAGCGCTATCGCGTGGCGAGTGCAGAGCTCTTCAAGGACCGGGGGAGCAGGGGAGCCGTCGGCGACGATGATCGCCGGGGGGCGCGCCGCGGTGATTTCGGAGAGGATCGTGCGGATCTTCTCGACCGGTTGCTTCACCGACCAGGCGAGCTCAGCAGAGCCAACCACCTGGAACCGCTCGGGGTGGATGAGGTTGAGGTGGCCGACGAGATCGGCCGGCCAGATGTGGGTATCGGTCACCCGCACGACCCGCGAAAGGTCGCCGGTGAGGTGGGTGAGCGCGAGGGGCTCGGCAAGCGCAGCAACCAGGGCCGCGACGGTGGTTTCACGCACGGCCATCGCTACTGCTCCTTAGGCGCGAAACGGCGCGATCAGCGCTTCGGGCGTCTGGGCGGCGAGGATCGCTTGTCGCACCTCGGGGCGGCTCAACCGTTCGGCGAGCTCGGAGAGGATTTCGAGGTGGGTCTCGGTCGCCTGCTCCGGGACGAGGAGCGCGACGACGATCCGCACCGGCTGGCCGTCGATCGCGTCGAAGTCGACCGGCTCAGCCAGGCGGAGGATCGCCAGCCGCGGTTCGGTGAGTCCCGGAACGCGAGCGTGCGGGATCGCTACCCCCTCTCCGAGGCCGGTTGTCCCGAGCCGTTCGCGTTCGAGGAGAGCGGAGAAGAGTTTGTTGGCGTCGCGCCCGGGGGAGGCAAAGCGCTCGGCCACCGCCTCGAGAACCCGTTTCTTGCTCGACGCGGCAACGTCAAGCCCCACCTGCGCACGATCCAGAAGGGGAGCGAGGGTGCTCATTTTTGGCCATCAGGCAGAGGGCGGTGTCGACCCGTTGTGATGGTTGGTCACGATCTCCTTGTGTTTGCGGACCTGGCGGTCGAGTTTGTCGATCATTCCGTCGATCGCCGCGTAGAGGTCAGCGCCGGTTGCTTCGGCGTGGAGGTCTTTCCCTTTGACGTGGAGCGTGCATTCGGCCTTCTGGACGTTCTTTTCGACCGAGAGGATCACGTGGCAACGGGTGACGTGGTCGAAGTGGCGGATCACGTGGTCGAGCTTCTCACGAACGTATTGGTCGAGCGCTTCGGTCACTTCGACGTGACGGCCGGTGATGGTGGTGTTCATCAAAAGGTTCTCCTTGGGTCAAAGTCGTTTCCGCAATTTTGCGGGGGGAATCGAAAGCGAATCCCGGTATTTTGCCACGGTTCGCCGGGCAATCACAATGCCTTCGGCGGCGAGCCGTTCGGCAATTTCGGTGTCGGAAAGCGGATGGTGGGGGTCCTCGGAAGCGATGAGCGCTGCGATCCGGTTTTTGATCGCGGTTGCCGAGGCCGCTTCGCCGCTCTCGGTCGCGAGCGCCGTGGGGAAGAAGGTCTTGAGCTCAAAGAGGCCGTTCGGCGCTTGCAGATATTTGCCGGCAACCACCCGCGAGACAGTCGATTCGTGGAGCCCCACCATTTCGGCAACGGCCTTCAGGGTGAGCGGCTGCAAGGCGGTTACCCCGTGGCGGAAAAAGGCGCTTTGCCGGTCGACGATCGCCTGGCCGACCCGCATCAGGGTGAATGCCCGTTGGTGGAGCTGTTTGACGAACTGTTTCGCTTCAGTGAGGCGTGCGCGCCACGCTTCGGGGCTTTTGCGGCCAATCGACGCCTCAAAGAGCGGCGAGACGACCACCCGCGGGTAGGCGGCGGGGTTGAGGTGCACCTGGTAGTGCGCCCCGTCGGGGGTGACGATCAGGTCGGGGATCACGGCGGGTGCGGTGTCGGTGGCGAAGCGGCGGCCCGGTTTCGGGTCGAGCGATTCGATGAGCGCGACCGCCGCTTTGAGGTCGCCGTCGCTGCACCGAAGCGTCTTCTTCAACCCAGGGTAGTCGTGGCGGGCAAGAAGCGCGAGGTGGTCCGAGACGATCCGCTCGGCGAGCGCCCGTGCCGGGCCTTCTGGCCGTTCTGCAAGCTGGAGCAGCAGGCACTCCGCCAGTGACCGTGCCCCAACGCCGGTGGGGTCGAAGCGGTGGAGGATTTTGAGGGCGACCTCGAGGAGCTCACGATCGACGGGGGGATCGACCCATGTTGCGATCTCATCCAGCGGCGCCACGAGGTAGCCGTTGTCGTCGAGCGCTTCGATCAGGAGCAGCAGCGGGGCGCGAAGGTGGTCGGGCAGCGGGCTCATCTCCGCCTGGCGGATGAGGTGCTCGGTGAGCCCCTCCGGGGTGGCTGCGGTGCGGTAGGGATCGAACGTCTCGTCGTCGGGGGCTTCTCCCGACGTGGCCCCTTCCCAGTAGCGTTCACCAGGCTCGAGAGCGGAGTCAGCGGGGTCGCGGTCACTGCCCTGCTCCAGGGTGTCGCTCGTGGGGTCAAGGGAGGCGCTCGGCGACGAGGTGGGTTCGCCGTGCGATTCGGGAGCTTCGGGGAGCTCTTCAGCGAGGATCAGAAGGGGGTTGGTCGCGAGCGCCTCGTCGATCGCCTGGCGCAGTTCTACTGCCGGCAGGGTGAGGAGATGGAGCGACTGCTGAAGGAGCGGCGAGAGCGCGAGCGCCGTTTGGGTCTTGAGCGCCAAATGGGGGCTGGGCGCTTTCATAGGCGAAAGTGTTCGCCGAGATAGACGCGGCGCACCTCGGTGTGGGCGACGATCTCTTCGGGGGTGCCTGAGGCGATCACTCGTCCGTCGGCAAGGATCGAGGCGCGCTGGCAGATCCCAAGCGTTTCGCGCACGTTGTGGTCGGTGATAAGCACCGCAACGCCGCGCGTCTGGAGAAAGCGGATGATCCCCTGGATCTCCCGCACCGCGATCGGGTCGACGCCGGCAAAGGGCTCATCGAGCAGGATTAACCGCGGCTCGGTGGCGAGCGCTCGCGCGATCTCGAGCCGCCGTCGTTCGCCCCCGGAGAGCGAGACACTTGGTTGGTCGGCGAGGTGCGCGATCCCGAGCTCCTCCAAGAGCGCCGTCTCCCGTTGCCGTCGGCTCGCCGCCGGGACGCCGTGGAGTTCCAGCACCGCGCGGATGTTCTCCCGAACGGTGAGTTGGCGGAAGATGCTCGCCTCCTGCGGCAGGTAGGCGAGCCCCGTGCGGGCGCGGCGGTGGATCGGCAGGTGGGTGATCTCCTGCCCAGCGAGGTGGATCCGTCCCTCGTCGGCGCGAATGAGGCCGACGATGAGGTAGAAACAGGTGGTTTTTCCTGCGCCGTTGGGTCCGAGCAAGCCGACGATCTCGCCCGGCTCGACGGTGAGCGAGACGCCATTCACTACGGTGCGCGCGGCAAACCGTTTGCGGAGGTTTTCGGCAACAAGCAGTGTCATGGTGTCATTCTACTTGAGGCGGCGCGCTACTACACGGGGGATCGTCGAGGAGGCGGCGAATCGTCTCCCACGAGAAACCCCGCGCGGCCAGAAAGCGCGCCTGCCGCTGCCACTCCTTGGGGGTGGTGGGGGGGGCGGAAAATTTTTTTTGCCAGACGAGCGCTGCGCGTGAGGCCTCGTCGCCGAGCTCCTCTTCCGCAGCGCGGAGCGCCTCCGTGATCGCTTCGTCGCCAACCCCCCGTGCGGCAAGGCGATGGACGATCGCGTGGTTCCCTTGCCGTTCGGCAAGGCGGCGGGCGTGGGTGGTGGCGGCGCGGGCGTCGCTGATGAAGCCCAAGGACTCGGCCCGTGCGACGACGCGAGCGACCTCCTCCGGCGCAAACCCGCGGCGTACGAGCGCGGCCATCAGCTCCGCCCGGGTCGCCTCCCGCCGGGATAAGAGGCGAAGCGCCACCGTCCAAGGCGAGGAGGGGGGAGTCTCAGAAGGGGACCGGCCCACTGGATTCCCTGAGCAGTCGCAAAGAGGATCGCCTCGTTACGCCGACGCCTCACCCGCGGCAGCGTCGTCACGAGTTGGGGTCACTTCATCACTCCCCGCAGCAGCAGTGACTGCGGGCAACGGTGGCAGACCCACTGCGGCGCGGATGCGGTTTTCGATCTCGCGCGCGAGCGCCGGGTTTTGCCGCAACGTTTCGCGGACGTTGTCTTTCCCCTGTCCGAGCTTTTGCCCTTCATAGGCGTACCACGCGCCGGTCTTGTCGATGATTCTGTGTTGCACCCCGAGGTCGATAATCTCCCCTTCGCGCGAGATCCCTTCGCCGTAGAGGATGTCGAACGCCGCCTCTTTGAAGGGGGGGGCGACCTTGTTTTTGACCACCTTGACCCGCGTCTCGGAGCCGATCACCTCGTCCCCCTTTTTGATCGTGCCGGTTTTGCGGATGTCGAGCCGCACGCTCGCGTAGAACTTCAAAGCGTTGCCGCCGGTGGTGGTCTCGGGGTTGCCGAACATCACGCCGATCTTCATCCGGATCTGGTTGATGAAGATCACCATCGTGTTGGTGCGGGCGATGCTCGCGGTGAGTTTTCTGAGCGCCTGGCTCATCAACCGCGCCTGGAGCCCGGGCAGCGCATCGCCCATCTCCCCTTCGATCTCCGCTTTCGGGGTGAGCGCCGCAACCGAGTCGATCACGATCACGTCGACCCCACCGGAGCGCACGAGCATGTCGGCGATCTCGAGTGCCTGTTCGCCGGTGTCGGGTTGGGAGATGAGAAGCTCATCGACCTGCACGCCGAGCTTCTTCGCATAGTTGACGTCGAGCGCATGCTCGGCGTCGATGAACGCGGCAACCCCGCCGAGTTTCTGCGCTTCGGCGATCACATGGAGCGTCAAGGTGGTCTTCCCGGACGATTCAGGGCCGTAGATTTCGATCACCCGGCCGCGGGGTAGCCCCCCGATCCCGAGTGCGATGTCGAGCCCGAGCGAACCGGTGGAGATCGCCTCGATGTTGCGCTCCACCTGCTGCTGCCCCAGGCTCATCACCGCCCCTTTGCCGAACTGCCGCTCGATTTGGCTGAGCGCCGCCATCAGCGCTTTGCGTTTTTCTTCGTTCATTGTCGTTCCCGGTTGCTGGTCGTCTGGGCGAGAATGGTAGCGCGTCGCCGCGGTCGCTGCAAGCGGGAATTTATTGACTTGTCATTCAGTTTGTTCGATACTTACGGCCAAAGGGATAGCGGAGTGGGGTGATGAGTGCACCAAAAGGAGCATGGCTTAGGCGAGCGGTCGGCGGGGTCGCCGTTGCGCTGGCGCTTTTTGCGAGTGGTCTCTCGGCAGCTGCCGACGAGGGGAAGCGGGAGGCTTCAGCAGCAGGCGGGCCTCCAGCAGGCGCTCCACCCGGGGCGCCGATGAAAGGCGCTGCCCCGCCCCCCCCTGTGGTGACCGTGGCGCGCGTGGAGCGCGAGCGGGTGGTGGTCGAGCGCGACGTTCCGGGTCGGCTTGCCGCAAGCCGCCGTGCTGAGGTGCGGGCGCGGGTCGAAGGGATCGTCGAACGGCAGCGCTACCGCGAAGGGAGCGAGGTGAAAGCGGGCGAGACGCTCTTTGCCCTCGATGACCGCCCCTACCGGGCAGCGCTCGCGGCGGCCGAAGCGCTCGTGGCGCAGCGCAAGGCGGAGTTGCGGCGCCAGGAGACGCTGGTGCGGCAAGGATTTGCCTCGGCGCAGACGCTGGAAGTGGCGCGCGCGAACCTTGCGGCGGCTGAGGCGCAACGGACCCAGGCGGCGCTCAACGTCGAATATGCGCAGGTGCCGGCGCCGATCGCGGGGCGGGCGGGGCGGGCGCTGGTGACCGAAGGGGCACTCGTCGGGTGGGGCGAGGCGACGTTGCTCACCACCGTCGACGTGCTCGACCCGATCCACGCCCTCATCACTGAACCGCAAGAGCAGTGGTGGGCACGACGTCAGTTGAAGGCGGCGCCGCCGCCGCGGCTCGTCGTCGACGATGCGGTCGTGGCTACCGGCGAGTGGATCGTCTCGGATACGAGCGTCGACCCCGCCACCGGCACGGTCACCTCGAAGGTCGCCTTCCCCAACCCCGCGCGGCAGTGGCTCCCCGGGATGTTCGTCAAGGTGCGCGTCCCCGAACGGGAGAACGACGCGGTGGTGGTTCCGCAGCGCGCGATCGTTTCCAACAGCAACGGCCTCTTCGTCTGGGTGGTCGCCGACGGCCAAGCGCGGCTGCAACCGGTGACGCTCGGCGGCTTTGCCGGCGACCGCGTCGTCGTCACCTCGGGGCTCCAGGGTGGGGAGGCGGTTGTCGTCGCGGGCCACGCACGCCTCCGCCCGCCGGGGGGAGCGGTGACGGTGAAGGAGTAGCGCAATGGCCCGCTTCTTTACCAACCGCCCCGTCTTCGCCCTTGTGATGGCGCTCCTCATCACCCTCGCGGGGGTGTTGGCGCTCAAGAATCTCCCCGTCGCCCAATACCCGGCGGTCGCCCCGCCGCAGGTGGCGTTCACCGTCACCTACCCGGGGGCGTCGGCGAAGACGGTCGAGGACAACGTCCTCAAAGTGCTTGAGCAAGAGATGAACGGGATCGAGCGGCTCCTCTACATGGAGGCGAGCGCCGAGCTCGGGCGTGGGACGCTCACCTTGACCTTCGAGACCGGTACCGATCCGGAGTTGGCGAGCGTCGAGGCGCAGAACCGCTACCGTCGCGTCGAGGCGCGCTTGCCCGACGAGGTGAAGGCGCGCGGCGTCACGGTGACCAAACCGCAGCGCAACTGGTTGATGATCGTCGCCGTCCATGCGCCGGAGGGGGGCTACAACGCGATCGACCTCGGATCGATCGTCGCGGCGCAGGTGCTCGATCCGCTACGCCGCGTCCCGGGGGTCGGGGAGGCGGTGCTCTTTGGGACGGAGTTCTCGCTGCGGATCTGGCTCGACCCCGATCGGTTGCGCGCCTTTGGCCTAACTCCTGGAGATGTGGCGCGCGCGGTGAAGGCGCAGAACGTCGACCTCGCGCTCGGCGAGATCGGGCAACTCCCGGCAGCCCCCGGGCAGCAGATCAACGCAATCATCACCGCGCGGGGGAAATTGCAGCGCCCCGAGGAGTTTCGCGCGATTCTCCTCAAAGCCGAGCCGAGCGGCGCGCAGGTGCGGTTGGGTGATGTCGCGACGGTGGAGCTGGGGGCGGAGAGCTACGACGTCTTTGCCCGCCTCAACCAGGTGCCCGATGCGGCGATCGGGATTCGCACCGCGCCGGGGGCGAACGCGCTCGACGTCGCCAACGCGGTGAAGGCGCGGATGCGCGAACTCGAACCTTTCCTCCCCCCGGGGGTGAAGTGGGAGGTGCCCTACGACACGAGCCTCTTTGTCGCAATCTCGATCCGCGAAGTGGTGAAGACCATGATCGAAGCGGTGGTGCTCGTCTTCCTGGTGATGTGGCTCTTTCTCGGGAACTTGCGCGCCACCCTCATCCCGATGATCACGGTGCCGGTGGCGCTTGCGGGCGCTGCGGCGGTCCTCTGGCTCCTCGGCTACTCGATCAACGTGCTGACCCTCTTTGCGATGGTGCTCGCGATCGGGATCCTCGTCGACGACGCGATCATCGTCGTCGAAAACGTCGAACGCCACCTCGTCGAGGAGGGGCTCCCCCCCAAAGAGGCGACGGTCAAAGCGATGGCGGAGATCACCGGCGCGGTGATCGGGGTGTCGGCGGCGCTCACCGCCGTCTTTGCCCCGCTCCTCTTCTTTGGCGGCTCGGTCGGAGTGATCTACCGCCAGTTTGCTGTGACGCTGATCGCGACGATGGTCTTCTCAGCCTTCCTCGCGCTCTCGCTCGCGCCGGCCCTTGCCGCCACTTTCCTCCGTGCGCCCAAGCGCCATACGCCGCGCCTCTTCGACCGCCTCTTCTTCTGGATGCGTGACCGCTTTGGCGCGGCGACCGCGGCGATCGTCGTGCGGCCGATCCGCTGGCTCCTCCTCTACGGTGCGATCGTCGCCGCTGCCGGTTGGCTCTTCGCGAAACTTCCCACCGCTTTTCTTCCTGACGAAGATCAGGGGTACATCATCGCGGTGGTGCAGCTGCCCGCGGGGGCGACGCGGGAGCGGACCGAAGCGGTGCTTGCGGAGGTCGAGCGCTTCTACCTCGCGCAGCCCGAGGTGGCGAAGGTGGTCGGCGTTTTGGGCTTCTCCTTCTTCGGCCGGGGGCAGAACACGGCGCTCGCGTTTGTTCCCCTCAAACATTGGGACGAACGGGTGGGGCCGGGCGCTACGGCTCAGGCGCTGGTTGCGCGCACCTTTCGCGAACTCGCGCCGCGCCTGCCCGATGCGCTCGTCGTTGCGGTGAACCCGCCGCCGATTCCTGAACTCGGCGCGGTCGGCGGCTTCGATCTGCGGCTTTTGGACCGCACCGGTACCGAGCGGTTGGGTTTGCTCGATGTGCGCAACCAGTTCCTCGCTGCGGCAAGCCAAGACCGCCGCCTCTTTGGCGTCCGGCCCGAGGGGCAGGAGCCGGCGCCGGCGGTGCGGGTGCAGCTCGATCGCGAGCGCGCCGCGGTCTACGGGATTGATCAGGGGGTACTCAACGAGACGCTCGCGATGACCTTGGGCACTGCCTACCTTGGCGACTTCCTCATGGATGGCCGGGTGCGGCGGGTGCAGATGAGCGCCGAGGCGAAGTGGCGCGCTTCGCCTGAAGCGATCCTGCAGCTCCCGCTTGCGGGCCGACAGGGGCAGATCACGACGCTGGGAGCGGTCGCCGACGCCCTATGGGAGACCGCGCCGCCGCGGCTCGATCGCTTCAACGGCTTGCCGTCGATCAAGATCGGCGGACAGGCGGCGCCCGGTGTCTCGTCGGGCGAAGCGCTCGCGGCGCTCGCGGAGATCGCCCAGAAGGTGCTGCCGCGCGGGTATGACTTTACCTGGGCGACCACCTCGTTCGAGGAGCAGCGTGCGGGTGCACAGGCGCCGATCCTCTTTGCCCTGGCGGTGCTCGTCGTCTACCTCGCGCTCGCTGCGCTCTACGAGAGCTGGCGCACGCCCGCGGCGATTTTGCTCGTTGTGCCGTTCGGGGTGCTCGGGGCCGCCGCTGCGGCGTTGCTGCGGGGGCTGCCCAACGACGTCTTCTTCAAGGTGGGGTTGATCGTGATGATCGGGCTTTCGGCAAAGAACGCGATCCTGATCGCCGAATTTGCCCGTCAGCTGGAAGCGGCCGGGATGGAGCGGGTCGCGGCTGTCGCCGCGGCGGCGCGGCTGAGACTGCGACCGATCCTGATGACCTCGCTCACCTTTATCCTCGCGGCGGTGCCGCTCGCGATCTCGACCGGCGCGGGTGCGGCGAGCCGCCACGCAGTGGGCACGGGGGTGGTCGGCGGGATGATCGCCGCGACCTTCCTCGCTATTTTCTGGGCGCCCCTCTTTTACCGCCTGCTTGCGCCGCGGCCTGAGCGGGGGGCGCAGTGAGCAGCGGGGGCATTACGAGAAAAATCGCACCCCCGCGGCGATCTCCCCCCACGCGCGCTCATCCTGCATCGCCAGCTGCTCGAGATCGCCGGGAGTCGCCTCCGGATCGTCGACCCACGTCCGCAGCCGCGGCCCTCCGTTGATGAGGTCGATCGCGAGCCGCTCGCGCTCGAATTCGTAGGGGAAGTGGCGCCACAGCGGCTCGTCGGGCCAGAGGCGGCGGATCGCCTTGAATGCAAGTGCGATGAGCCGCCACGGGCGAAAGGTGGGGTGAAAGACGGGCGGTTCGGTGTGGATCATCACGCCGCCGCACCGCTCACCGGCGTGTTTGTGAAAGGTCGGCTCGAACCAGATCGGCCGCAGCGCACAGCCGGTGAGCCAGTGCGGGGCGAGGCGCGCCATCTCGGCAAGGAGCCGATCGGGGTCGAGCCACGGCGCACCGAAACACTCGAGCGGCCGTGTGGTGCCGCGCCCCTCAGAGAGGGTCGTCCCTTCGACCATCACCGTTCCCGGATAGCAGCGCGCCATCCACGGGGTGGGGGCATTCGGGCTCGGGGGAATCCAGACGTGGGTGTCGAGCGGCCAGCCGTAGGCCGGTGCCGCTTCGGGTTGCCAGCCTTTCAGCCAGACGACGGTCAAAGCGAGGTCGAGGCGTAGGGTGGCTGCGAACCAGCGTGCCGCCTCCCCGAGCGTCAAGCCGTGGCGCAGCGCGCACGCGCCGGCGGCAACGAAACTCTCCCACCCCGGCTCAGTGCAGAGCCCTTCGACAGCGCGGCCGATCGGGTTGGGGCGGTCGAGCACCCAGACCTCAAGCCCCACCTCCGCTGCCGCTTCAAGGACGTAGCGAAGGGTTGTCAGGAAGGTATAGACGCGGCAGCCGACATCTTGTAGGTCAACGAGGAGCAGGTCGCCGTAGCTCAGTTCGCGTGCCGAGGGTTTGAGCCGTTCGCCGTAGAGGCTGAAGACCGGGATCCCGAGGAGGGGGTCGACCTCGTCGGCTGAGAAGACCATGTTGTCCTGCTTGTCGCCGCGTACGCCATGTTGCGGGCCAAAGAGCGCGGTGAGCTGCGCGCCGACGGTGGGAAGCCACGCCGCAAGCGCTGCGGCGCAGTGGGTCAGCGGCGGAAAGGGGGCGGTGGGGCCGGTGACGGCAGCGGGGTGGGTGAGGAGCATCACACGGCGGCCAGCGAGGCGCTTGCCCCATTCGGGTTCGGTGAAGAGTCGGTCGAGACCTGTTTTCACGTTGTCTCCCACCCCACGATCGCCCTCCGCTTCTTCGAAAATTCCACCCCGACCTCGACCACCCGCTCGACCCCCGGCGCGCCGCGGTACTTCGCCGCGTAGTCGCGCGCTTTGAGTTGTTTGAGCGCTTCTCCCGTCGCTTCCTCTTCGACCACCTTGAACTCAAAGACCCAGACGGTTGCGCCGTGCCGCACCGTGAGGTCGCACTGGCCCTGGTTCGTGACCTCTTCGGGAATAATCGTCACGCCGAGGCTTGCGAGAAAGCTGTAACAGACACTCGCAAAGTACCCCTCGTACTGCGCGATCGGGTTTGCCCGGTACCAGTCGTGCGGGATCGCCGCGAAGAGGCGGTCGAAGTGCCCTTTGAGCGCGGCGGCGTCGCCGGAGGCGAGCACCTGGTAGAGTGCGAGCATCTGCGGCGTGGGGCGGGGCACCTGCGGGAGCCACGCGCCCAGGAGCGCGCGGTTCAACGAGGTCCTCACCTCGTAGTTGGGAACGCGCAGGCGATAGAGACCCCCTTGGGGGGTGGCGAGGCGCTCCACGACGGTGAGGTAGCCGGTCTGCCAGAGCATCGCCTCAGGTTCGATCGCGTCGACGTCAAACGCCGAAAGGAGCTGATCGTCGGCGAAGAGTCCTTCGAGCTGCGGGGTGAAGAACTGCCGGCTCTTCAGCCACTCGATGAGAAAGGTAGGTGTTCCCGTCTCGAACCACCACGCACGGTATTCCCGCTCGGCAAAGAGGAGCAGCACGTCGAAGGGGTTATAGACCGGTTCCCCATCCCACGCGTAGCCGTTGTACCAGCGGCGCATTTCAGCGCGGTCCAACGGTTTCCCGTCGGCCGCCGCCGCTTCGAATTCCGGGGCGAAGACGGTGTCGAGGTCCCCTTCGGTGTAGCCGCAGATCGTCGCGTAGTCGGCGGAGAGGGTGATGTCGCGCAGGTGGTTGAGCCCCGAGAAGATCGAAACTTTGCTGAACTTGGAAACCCCGGTGAGAAAGACAAAGCGAAGATCGGCGTCGCGCCCTTTGAGGACGCTGTAGAGGTTGCGCAACGCTTCGCGCATCTGCCGCGCGACGTCCGGTTCGGTGAGGTTGTCGAGGATCGGTTTGTCGTACTCATCCACGAGCACCACCGCGCGCGCGTTGTGGCGGTTCGCGGCGCGGTCGATGAGCCGCTCAAAGCGCAGAGCACAGTCCGAGTGCGGGGGAAGATCGACCCCCAAGCGCTCAGCGTTGCGGGTGAGTTGCTCGTCGATCGCAAGCGCCAAACTCGCGACGTCGTGGCGCACGCCGCTCACAAACGAGATCCGAATCACCGGGTGGCGCTGCTCCCAATCCCAGTGGTCGGCAAGGTACAACCGCGGCCGATCGGCTGCTTTCGGGTCGGCTCCGAGCCGCACCGCCGCGTCACCCCCTTCAAAGAGCACGCGGTTGCCAGCGAAGGCCTCGGCCAAGGTGTCGAGGAAGAGGGTCTTCCCGAAGCGGCGCGGA
>NZ_BAAHXE010000011.1:0-52968 GCF_054657095.1 Hydrogenophilus islandicus
CGCCAATCGGGCAAAACGACCCTGGCACGGGCGCTTTTTGCCGACCGCGACTACGTGAGTCTCGAGGATTTGTCCGAGCGGGAGTTCGCGTTGCGCGATCCGCGGGGGTTTCTCGCGCGCTTCAAGGATGGTGCGATCATCGACGAGGTGCAGCGCTGCCCCCAACTTTGATCAAAGAGCGCTTCCATCGCGGGCAGCCGATGGATCTCTACTACCGGCGACAATCGATTATGGTGGGGACGATAGCTATGTGCGTCAAGGCGTCCAGGTCGTCAGTTGGCGCGACATCGGTGGCGAGTGATGGGGCACGCTCCTTTTTTTCCGAGGTCCTGTCTCCAGGACCCAAGCTATCCGTTACGCCAAGATCGTCGCCAATTTGGCCAACACCTCTTCGATGATCGCTGGCGGCACACTTTCCACTTTCCGTCCGTGACGGGCGGCGATATCGAGTGCCCGCGGTTGATCGCAGCGAATAATTCCCGTTGTTTGGGTCCCAGCCCCCATGAGTGAAACAGCGAAACCTGCTGTACGCGCGAAGTTTCCCCCCGTGGTGATTGGCACGACGATGGGTGTTTGGGTTACACGGTTGAATGCCCCAGGCGAGACGATCAGGACCGGGCGGAATCCCTTTTGCTCGTTTCCAACCGTGGGATCGAGCGAGACAAGATAGATGTCACCCCGTTCCATCAAAGAAGCTCACTGCCAACAGGTGGAGAGGCGAGCCACTCCCTCTCCTCTGGCGATTGGTCAGTCAAGCGGTCGCATTGTGCGAGAAGTTCGTCGAGGGTGTAGCGGGGCTGGGGCTGCGGTACCACGACCAGGCGCCCTTGATCGACGGTGAGTTCCACCTTATGGCCCGCTTTCAGGTTAAGCATCTCAAGGAGAACCGGGGGGACGACCATCATCACGGAGCCGCCGACTTTGCGAAGGTGGGTGGTATACATAGGGCCCTCGTAGGTTATACTCCGGTAAAACATTATACCGACCTGTTTCGGTCTTCAGCAACCCCCCTGGAGTGTGCAGCGAGGAGGGTAGGTAACTTGACGGCAGAGAATGGCGCTCCCCCACGCGAATCGGTACATGAAGCAGCCTATGCGGTACTCCTGACCCCCTCACCGGAGACGAAGTGCGCCGGCGCTCAGTCGCTTTGGGAGGGGTGGCAGGCAGGGCGGTATCGGTGCGAACCGACGCGGCCACTCGCGCCCCCGCTCACTGCCCCGCGGCAGCCGCAGCGCCCCGTGTTGTTGCCGCCGGCGCAGATGCCGAAACGGAAGGTGGGGACGCGCGAGGGGCACGCCGCGCTCCTTCATGCGGTGGCGCACATCGAATTCAACGCGATCAACCTCGCGCTCGATTGTGTTTGGCGTTTTCCGGCGATGCCTGAGGCTTTTTACGCCGATTGGCTGCGCATTGCTGCTGAGGAGGCGGCCCATTTCCTCCTGGTCTGCGAGCGCCTCCGTGCCTTGGGGTACGCCTACGGCGATTTTCCCGCCCACAATGGGCTGTGGGAGATGGCGGTGAAAACGATGTCCGACCCTTTGGCGCGGATGGCGCTGGTGCCGCGGGTCTTGGAGGCGCGGGGGTTGGACGCCACGCCGGTGATTCAGGAGAAGCTCCGCCAGATTGGCGATCATGCGTCGATCGCGGTGCTGGAGACGATTCTTCGCGATGAGGTGGGGCACGTCGCAACAGGCGACCGCTGGTTTCGCTGGTTGTGTCGCGAACGGGGGCTAGCGCCAGAAGCCACCTATCTGGCTCTGGTTGAGGCATTTGACGCGCCGCTTCCCCATCCCCCTGTCAACTGGAGGGATCGGGAGCGGGCCGGTTTTGCGCGCGCAGAGGTTGCGGCGCTCCTTGCGCGCCGCGCCGCTCGTCGCGGTCAGCGCAGCCCGGCGATATAGTCGGCAACCGCCGCCATCTCGGCGTCGGTCATCGCATTCGCGGTGGTGCGCATCATCCCTTCGGGGTCGTTCGCCCGCTGCTGTTCCCGAAATGCCTTGAGCTGGCTTGCGGTGTACTGCGGGTGTTGCCCTTTGAGCATCGGGAATTGCACCGGGATGCCGCTTCCCGACGGGCCGTGGCACGCTGCACAGGCGGGAACACCTTTGCTTGCGATCCCCGCGCGCCAGATCTTCTGCCCCAGCGCGAGCGTTGCGGCGTTGGTCGCCGCGTTTTCAGCTGGCTTCTGCTGGCTGTAGTATTCGGCGAGCGCCTTCATCTCCTCTTTGGTGAGGGTCGCGACCATGCCGTTCATGATCGCGTTTTCGCGCTTCGGCGGTTCCCCTTCCCAGCTTTTGAATTCGACCAGTTGCTTGTAGAGGTATTCGGCATGTTGCCCGGCCAGTTTCGGGTATTCGGCCACGGCGCTGTTGCCGTCGGTTCCGTGGCAGGCGGCGCAGATCGTGGTGACAATCTCCTGCACGCGGGCCGGTTCCACAGCGTGGGCCGCGCCAGCAAGGAGTAAGGAGCTAGCGATGACGAGAGGTTTCATGGCGGTTCCCCAAGACGAAGCAACGCAAAGCTGATATTCTAACGGAAGTGATGAGCAACAAGGAAGCCAAGAGTTTGATGGAGAGCAAAAAGTATAGCGGTTTTTTCCGCGGCACGGCGTTTGTCACCTCGATCGCGAAGCCTGGAGGGTTGCCGGCGGCAGCGGGGCCAGAGGTGGCGTTCGTCGGACGCTCCAACGCTGGGAAGTCGAGCGCGATCAATACGCTCACCGGCCACCGCCGTTTGGCTTATGTCTCGCGCACCCCCGGGCGGACGCAGCTCTTGAACCTCTTTCGCACCCCTGCGGGCTGTTATCTGGTCGATCTGCCAGGGTTTGGGTTTGCCAAAGCACCCGAGGCGATTCGCCGCGAGTGGGCCGGGCTGATCGAGCACTATCTGATGACGCGCGAAGCGTTGATCGGCTTGATCCACGTGATGGATCTCCGCCACCCGTTGACTGCGCTCGATTGGCAGCTCCTGGAGTGGTTTGCACCGCGCGGGTTGCCTGTCCATATTCTGCTCAACAAAGCCGATAAGCTCTCGCGCGGGAGCGCCGCAGCGACCCGCGCTGCGGTCGCGCGGGAGGTGGCCCAGCGCGGGTGGCGGGTGAGCGTGCAGCTCTTTTCGGCGCTCAAAGGGCAGGGGATCGAAGAGGTCGAGACGGTGGTGGGAACGTGGTTCGACGCGGCGAGTCGTCCGCCAGATGCAGGGTAAAAAAAGACGCCCAGGACGGGTGTCCCGGGCGTTCAATCCCGCTCAGGGAGGAGGGCGGGAGGAGGAGGGAGGATGAAAATCATGGCTGCCGTTGCATGCTGCCGAGCGATTGGAGTAAGACGCGTGCGAAAAGTTCCCGACTTCGTTACTCAAAAATTTTTCCCGGATTGAGGATGCCGAGCGGGTCGAACGCGCTTTTGACCGCCCGCATCATCGCGACTGCGGCGTCACCAGCTTCTTGGCGGAGGAACCCCTTTTTCCCCATCCCGATGCCGTGCTCTCCCGTCGAAGTCCCTTCGAGCGCGAGCGCCGCTGCGACGATCGCTTCGTTGAGCTGCTCGGCGCGGGACACTTCCGCGGGATCGGTCGGATCGACCAGGATGAGGCTGTGGAAGTTCCCGTCGCCGACGTGTCCCAGGATCGGGGCGGTGAGGCCAGAGGCGTCGATCAGCTGGCGCGCCTCGGTCACCGCCTCCGCCAGCCGCGCGATGGGAACGCAGACGTCGGTGGTGATCCCGCGGCACCCTGGGCGAAGCGCGAGACAGGCGAAGTAGGCTTTGTGGCGCGCGTCCCACAGGCGGGTCCGCTCCTCAGGGCGGTTCGCCCAGATGAAGGGGCCGCCGCCGTGGTCGTCGGCGAGCGCTTTGACCGCTTCGATCTGTTCGGCCACGCCGCGCTCCGAGCCGTGGAACTCGAAAAAGAGCGTGGGGGTTTCGGGGTAGTCGGTGTGGCTGTAGCGGTTGATCGCCGCGACGGCGCGTTCGTCGAGAAATTCGACGCGGGCAAGTGGAATCCCCATTTGGCTCGCGCCGATCACCGTCTCGACTGCCGCGGTGATCGTCGGAAAGGGGCAGACCGCGGCGGCGATCGCCTCGGGAAGGGGATGGAGCCGCACCGTGATCGCGGTGAAGAGCGCGAGCGTCCCTTCGGAGCCGACGAGGAGCCGGGTGAGGTCGTAACCGGCGCTCGATTTGCGCGCTTTCGTGCCGGTGTGCATCAGGGTGCCGTCGGCGAGCACCGCGTCGATCGCAAGGACATTTTCGCGCATCGTGCCGTAACGCACGGCGTTGGTGCCTGAAGCGCGCGTGGCGGTCATGCCGCCGATCGTCGCGTCTGCTCCGGGGTCGATCGGAAAGAAGAGGCCGCTCCCTTTGAGCGCGGCGTTGAGCTGGGTGCGGGTGACGCCCGGTTCAACGGTCGCGAGCATGTTCTCCGGCTCAATCGCGACAATCCGGTTCATCTGGGTGAAGTCGACCGCGATGCCGCCGTAGGGGGCAAGGACGTGCCCCTCGAGCGAACTCCCTGCGGCAAAGGGGATCAACGGGATGCGGTGGGCGGAAGCGGCGCGCGCCACCGCCTGAACCTCGTCGGTGGTGGTGACGAAGGCGACCGCCTGCGGCGGGGCGTCGGGGAAGTGGGACTCGTCGTGCCCGTGTTGGGCGCAAATCGCGGGATTTTGCGTAAAGCGCTCGCCCAAGCGGGCGGTGAGTTCGGCAACGAGCGCCGGAGGAAGGGGTGTGGTCATGGGAGGCTCCTTGCTGAGCGACGGTGGCGCAATGATAGCGCGCGAGGGGTTCGGTCGCGTTGGGAAAGTTCGCCGCCCATTTATAATTGATCCAGCGAAACGACGACGAGGAGCAGCGATGGTCTTTCCAGTAGGAACCTTTCCGGCGGTTCGGATGCGGCGGATGCGGCGCGACGACTTCTCCCGGCGACTGATGCGCGAGCACCAGGTGACCGTCGACGACCTCATCTGGCCCGTTTTTGTCCTTGAAGGGGAGAGACGGAGCGAACCGGTGGCGTCGATGCCAGGGGTGGAGCGCGTGACCCTCGACCGCCTGTTGCCCCTTGCCGAGGAGGCGGCGAAGCTCGGTATTCCCGCGATCGCTCTCTTTCCGGTGGTGCCGCCCGAGAAGAAGAGTTGGGAGGCCGAGGAGGCGTGGAACCCTGAGGGGCTCGTGCCGCGGGTGGTCTCGGCGCTCAAACGCGCGGTGCCGGAGCTGGGTGTGATCACCGACGTCGCGCTCGATCCCTACACGGCGCACGGTCAGGATGGGCTGATCGCCCGGGACGACCCGCGCGGCTATGTCTTGAACGACGAGACGGTCGCGGCGCTCGTCAAGCAGGCGGTGTGCCACGCGCAAGCGGGGGCCGACGTGGTTGCTCCTTCCGACATGATGGATGGCCGGATCGGGGCGATTCGCCAGGCGCTCGACGCGGCGGGGCAGACCCAGGTGCGGATCCTCTCCTACGCGGCGAAATATGCGTCGAGCTTCTACGGGCCGTTTCGCGACGCGGTCGGTTCGGCGGCGAATCTGGGCAAGGGGAACAAGTTCACCTACCAGATGGATCCGGCGAACTCCGACGAGGCGCTCCGCGAGGTGGCGCTCGACCTCCACGAGGGGGCCGATATGGTGATGGTCAAACCAGGGATGCCCTACCTCGACATCGTGCGGCGCGTCAAGGAGACCTTTGGCGTCCCGACGTTTGCCTACCAGGTGAGCGGCGAATACGCGATGCTCACCGCTGCCGCCCAAAACGGCTGGCTCGATCGCCGTGCCTGTGTGCTCGAGTCGCTCGTCGCGTTCAAACGCGCCGGGGCCGACGCAGTGCTCACCTACTTTGCCCTCGAGGTTGCGCGTTGGTTGAGTAGCGGAGCGTGAGCTCGGCGCGCTCCTCGCGCAAGCGGTGGGTGAGGACGCGCGGCAGCTCAGTGACGGTGGCGATCTTCCAGTCGACATAGGGGGGCTTGCCGCGGCTTTGGCTCACCCAGACGGTGGTCATCCCGAGTTGCTTTGCGGGCGCCAAGTTTTCGGCGCTATCTTCGACCAGCAGGCAGCGGGAAGGATTGGCGCGCAGGCTTCTGAGGATCGTCGCGTAGGCGCGCCGCCGCGGTTTCGGGTGGTAGGCGAGATCTTCGATCGCAAAAAGCCGGTCGAAATAGGGGCGGATGCCAAGCAGCGTGACGACCGCCTCGGCGTACGCGCGCGGGCCGTTGGTGAAGAGCACCTTGCGTCCGGGGAGTTTCGCGAGCGTCGCTTTGAGCCGCTCCGGCGCGCGGATGTGGGCAGCGAGGTTGTCGAAGCGGTGGGTTTCGCGCAGGAAGTGGTGGGGGTCGATCCGGTGGTGGCGGATCAGCCCCACGAGCGTCGCCCCGTAGGCGCGCCAGTAGCGGACGCGCAGGGCGTTGGCTTCCGCTTCCGAAAGCGCCAGGTATCGCATCAGGTATTCGGTCATCTGCCGGTTGAGGTGGGGGAAGATCGACGCGCTCGCGTGGTGGAGCGTGTTGTCGAGGTCGAATATCCAGATCGGGGTCGTCATCGCCGTTGCGGGTGCCAGTGGATCGGTTGCGGAGTGGCGCTTGCGCGCGCTGACGCGGCGGGTTGCTGCGCGGGACGCCACGCGTGGCCAAAGACCAGTTCCACCGAAAGGGTAAAGGGGTAGGAGAGGGTGGTGAGCACCGCTTGCGCTTCCCCGAGCCACGCGCCCCAATCGGCAGCAAGCGCTTCGGCCGACGCGTAATGCACGGTGAGCATCTGCATGTCCATCACCGGTTCGGCAAAGCGCAACCGCAGGAGCAGGTCGCCCAGGTCGTGCATGTCGGGAAAAGGGGGCCAGGTGTCGGGAATCGCGCGCAACCCTTCACGGTGCAGCGCCGCGCGGAGCTCTTTGAGGGTGTCGGGCCCAAGCGTCGCGAAAAAGAGGGGCGCGTTCGCAGCGAGGAGCTGCTGCCACGCGGTGAGGAGCGCTTCCGGCCTTGCGGCGCGAAAGAGGAGCAGGTTTGCGAGCAGAAGGTCGACACTTCCGGGGGACTCGGGTAGTAGAGCCGGGTCGGCAACGGGCGTCGCGGCGCTCTTGGGGGCGCGACGGAGCCTTCGCCACCACCGGGCAAACACCCCGTCGCGCGGGCGCTCCTCAAGCTGGCCGTGCTGTGACTGCGAGGGTCCCGCGAACGTATAGGCGCAGCGCGCGGCGTCGGGGTAGCGTTGGGCAAGCGCGCTGAGCCACTCGGGCGCGTCGCCCAACCAGACGATCCGCTGTGGGGTGTGGCGGAGAAACTCCACTTTGGCACTCAGCCGGTCGCCCGCCTCCTCTTCGAGCCAAGGCGGCAGGGGAAGCGGCAAGTAGGAGTTCTTTGGCGGGAAGTTGTTAGAATCGGTGACCATCGGGTAATGATAGCACTCAAGTCGTACAGCCGACGGGGAATGGGATGAGCGAGGCGAACGATAGGCAAACAAGCAGAAGTCTGACGGACACGCGGTGGGAAGAGGCCTACCGCCACCTCTGGTTGCCGCTCGGCTGGGGGGAAGCGGAGGTGGCGCGCATTTTCGCCGAAATGGCGACCCACGCGATCGATGACGCCGACCTCTATTTTCAATACCGCCACGCCGAATCGTGGTCGCTTGAGGAAGGAATCGTCAAAGCGGGGAGTTTCTCGATCGACGCCGGGGTGGGGGTACGGGCGATCCACGGCGAAAAGCAGGCGCTCGCCTACACCGACGTGCTCGATCCCGCTGCGGTCTTCGAGGCGGCGAAGAGCGTCCGGGTGATCGCCGCCGCGGGGCAAGCGGGGGTCTATCCGGTGACGCTGACGCGCCAGCCGCCGCCGCGCGCGCTCTATTCGTCCGAAGATCCGATCGGGGGGCTCGACGCGACGCAGAAGGTGGCGCTCCTGCAGCAGTTGGAGGCGAAAGCGCGCGCGCGGGATCGGCGGCTCGACCAGGTGATCGCGCAGCTCGTTGCGGTGTGGGAGGCGGTGATCATCGCCCGGCTCGACGGGACGCTCGCTTGGGACATCCGCCCGCTCGTCCGCCTGTCGCTCACGGTGATTGCCCACGAGAACGGCCGCCGCGAGGTCGGTTCCGCGGGGATCGGCGGGCGGTATGGTCTGGAGCGGTTCGATGATGCGGTACTTGATCGCTTGGCCGAGCAGGCGGTCCATCAGTCCGCGGTGAACCTCGAAGCGCGTCCGGCTCCAGCGGGGGTGATGCCAGTGGTGCTCGGCTGCGGCTGGCCCGGCGTGCTCTTACATGAGGCGGTGGGGCACGGCTTGGAGGGCGATTTCAACCGCAAGGGGGTCTCGGCCTACAGCGGCCGGCTCGGCGAGCAAGTGGCGGCGAAGGGGGTGACGGTCGTCGACCACGGAGCGCTCCCCGAGTGCCGCGGGTCGCTCACGATCGACGACGAGGGGACGCCGACCGGCGAGACGGTGTTGATCGAAGACGGGGTGCTCGTGGGGTACCTCCACGATCGGCTGAATGCCCGCCTGATGGGGATGAGACCCACCGGCAACGGGCGGCGCGAGTCTTACGCCCACTTGACGCTGCCGCGCATGACCAACACCTACCTGCGCCCCGGGCCGTACACGCGTGACGAGGTGATCGCCAGCCTCGAGCGCGGGATCTACGCGGTGCAGTTCGGCGGTGGCCAGGTCGACATCACCTCGGGGAAATTTGTCTTTGAGATGAGCGAGGCCTACTGGGTCGAGAAGGGCAAGATCCAGTACCCGGTGAAGGGGGCGACGCTGATCGGCGACGGCCCTGAGGTGATGCGCCAGGTGACGATGGTTGCGAACGACTGGGCGCTCGACCCCGGCATCGGCACCTGCGGCAAAGAGGGGCAGAGTGTACCGGTCGGGGTCGGGCAATCGACGCTGAGGATCGACGCAATCACCGTCGGGGGGCAGGGTTAGCGTTGTCTTTGCACGTGCAGCGGTGGCGGCACGACACTTGAGGAGCAGAGAATGGGCCGAGCGCCACTACCCGGGGTTTCCCGCAACGCCCTCCCGACCGGCGTCTGGGCGTTGGGGATGGTGTCGCTCCTCATGGATCTCTCCTCCGAGATGATCCATGCGCTCTTGCCAGTCTTTCTCGTTGCGGTCTTGGGGGCGTCGACCCTCGCCGTGGGAGTGATCGAAGGGGTGGCGGAGGCGACGGCGTCGTTTGCCAAGCTCTTCTCCGGGGTGATCTCGGACCGGATCAAGCGGCGCAAACCGCTGATCTTGTTGGGCTATGGCCTTGCCGCTCTCACCAAACCTCTTTTTCCGCTCGCGACAACGCCCACGATGGTGTTGCTCGCCCGTTTCCTCGATCGCATCGGCAAGGGGATTCGAGGCGCGCCGCGCGATGCCCTCATTGCCGATCTCACCGAATCGGAGCAGCGTGGTGCCGCTTACGGCCTGCGCCAGGCGCTCGATACGGTCGGAGCGTTCTTGGCACCGCTCGTCGCGATCGGGTTGATGGCGGCCAGTGGCGACGACATCCGCTTGGTCTTCTGGGTGGCTGCGTTGCCGGCGCTCCTCTGCGTCGTGGTGATTGCGGTGGGTGTGAAGGAGGGTGAAGCGAAGCGCCATTCTCCTGTGGCCCAGCAACCGCTCCTCTCCGTCTCTGCGTTGGCGGTGCTTGGCCGCCCCTTTTGGTGGGTGGTCGGGGTGGCGACGCTCGTCACATTGGCCCGTTTTTCTGAGGCGTTTCTGGTGTTGCGTGCTGAATCGCTCGGTTTGGCGGTGACTTGGATGCCTGCGGTGTTGCTGGTGATGAACGCGGTCTATGCACTGGCGGCCTATCCGCTCGGTCGCTGGTCCGACAATGGCCGACGCCAGACGCTCCTCCTCATCGGGTGCGCCGCTCTGATTGCGGCCGATCTGGTGTTGGCCTTCGCTTCCAGTTGGGGGGTGGCGCTCTTTGGGGTGGTGTTGTGGGGGGTGCATATGGCGGCAACCCAGGGGCTCTTTGCCGCGATGGTGGCCGATGGGGCACCTTCGTCGCTCCGCGGCAGTGCGTTTGGCCTCTTCTACCTGGTCACGGGGGTGGCGCAGCTGCTTGCCAGTGTCGCCGCCGGGGCGCTGTGGAGCGCTTTCGGGCCGGCGGCTCCTTTCGAGCTGGGGGCACTGCTCGCTGCTCTTGCGCTCGTTATCTCCTATTTGGGTTATCGTGACCTCTTACCAAAGCGGTAGCCGTTGCGCTTGACGATCCGCGCAGTGGGGAAATAGAATAAAGGCTCATAATATCCGGTGGAGGAGCAGTTGATGAAAAACCGATCGTGGCAGAAGTGGGGGGTCGTCTTCGCAGCGCTGACGCCGCTTACAGCGGCAGCGACCAACGGGATGAACATGGAGGCGTTCGGTGCCCGGGCGGGCGGCTTGGGTGGCGCGTCGATGGCGTACGATTCGGGTAACTCGAATGTGATGAACAACCCGGCAGCGTTCGGCCTGCGCAAAGATGGCACCGTCTTCGGGATGGGCATTACCCGCTTGGGGCCGGATGTGGCGTCCCATATCGACGCGATGGGGATGACGGCGCAATCGGGCGGGGATTCCTACTGGATGCCGTCGCTCTCCCTCATCCGCACCGATCGCGGCTGGAGCTACGGTTTTGCCGTGATTGCCCAAGGGGGGATGGGGACCGAGTACGACGCCGCTTCGTTCCTCTCGTTGAGTGGGCTCCCAGTGCGCAGTGAAGTGGGCTTTGCGCGCGCGATGTTCCCGCTCGCCAAGCGGATCAATGACCAGCTCTCTATTGCCGCGCAGGTCGATTTCGTCTGGGCGGGGCTCGATATGCAGATGGATATGAGCGCGGCACAGATGGGGGCGGGGATGAGCGCGGGGACGCTGCGCGCCAGCGGCTCAATGACCCCGATGCTGGGGATGATGCCGGCGAACGGCTACGCCCGCTTCGATATGAGTGACAAGAGCGACTGGAAGCAGCAGACTCGGGGTCACGGCTGGGCCTACAAGCTCGGGGTCCTCTACCAGTTTTCGCCGCAGTGGTCGGTGGGGGCGACGTTCCACAGCAAGACCCGAGTTTCCGATTTTACCGGCAACGGCCTTCTGGGGATGGGGACGGTCCTTTCTGCGCCGACGATGACGATTCCCGGCCGCTACACCATCCGCAATTTCGAGTGGCCGACGACCTGGGCGGTGGGGGTCGCTTACCAACCGACCGAGCAGTGGCAGTTGGTTGCTGACGTGAAACGGTTGCGCTGGTCCGATACGATGGATGTCTTCACGGTCCAGTTCGCGTCGGCGATGGGGGATCTCACCGTCCAGATGGATCAGAAGTGGCGTGACCAGACCGTTTATATGGTCGGCGCCGAGTACCGCCCGACGCCGGGGCTCGCGTTCAGGGCCGGGTTCAATTACGGTAAGAACCCGATCAAGGCGCAATACCTCAACCCGCTCTTCCCTGCGACGGTCGAAAAGCACTTCACGCTCGGGGTCGGGGTGCAGGTGACCAAGCAGGACAACGTCGGGGCAGCGGTGGCGATCGCGCCGCAGGTGACTCAAACGATTCCTGGCGTACCCGCGTTGGGACTCCCCGATGTGCGGATCACCCACTCGCAATTCACTCTGCGGATGAACTGGGCGCACCGCTTCTGATCGGGTTGTGCAGAGGAGTCTATGATGTCGATTCGGTCGATTGCAGCACTCTGTGTCGGTGGGGTATTGACGCTCTCCGCTCACGCGGCGGATGACCTCACGCCTTATCTCGATGAGAGTCGGGCGGCGACGAAAGCGCTCGTCACCCAGCTTGGCGGCGAACTCAAGAAGGCGCTCGAGGCAGGGGGGCCGACGAACGCGGTCGCAATCTGTCGCGATCTCGCGCCCAAGATTGCGTCGGACATTTCAGTACAGTACGGCTGGCAGGTGCGTCGGGTGTCGCTCAAAACCCGCAACCCGATGATCGGAACGCCCGACGCGTGGGAGCAGAAGGTCCTGCAGGAGTTCGACCGCCGCGTCGCTGCCGGTGAGAAGGCTGAGGCGCTTGAGCACGCCGAGATCGTGACCGAACCGGCGGGGCGCTACTTCCGCTATGTGAAGGCGCTGCCGGTCGGCACCCTCTGCCTCAATTGTCACGGTGACGAGAAGAGTGTCGGCTCGGAGACCGCGCAAGCGCTCGCCGCGCGCTATCCTCACGACCGCGCCCGCGGTTACCACGAAGGGGAGGTGCGCGGGGCGGTCTCGATCAAGCGCCGGATGGATTGAGATCTCTCCGCGTGCGCTACAATTCTGTCACGCCTTGGCGCTTGCAAGGGGGTGTGATGGAACGGTTCGATGTCGCGGTGGTGGGGGCGGGCCCAGCCGGTTTGGCGTTGGCGTTGGCGCTCGCGGGGTCGGGGCTCGCGGTCGCCCTGTTCGATCAGCAACGGGAAGAGGAGCTCGCCGACCCGCAGCCCGACGGGCGGGAGATCGCTCTCACCCACGCTTCGCGCCAGACGCTCGAGCGGCTCGGGGCGTGGCACCATATCCCCGCGGACGAAGTTTCGCCGCTCAAGGATGCGCAGGTCTTTGACGGACCGTCGCTCTTGGCGCTCCGGTTTCGCGCCCGCGACGCCGGCTGTGACGCAATCGGGCAGCTGGTGCCGAACCACTGGATCCGTCGCGCCCTCTTTGCAGAAGTAGTGGACCAGCAGGCGGCGCGCCTCTTTCCCGCGACCCGCGTCGTGGGGGTAACCCGGACCCATGAAGCGGCCTACCTCACGTTGGCGGATGGCCGCGTCGTTGCCGCCGAGCTTGTCGTCGCCGCCGATACCCGTTTCTCCCGCATCCGTTCGCAGCTTGGGATTGGGGCAAGTTCGCTCGACTTTCACCGCACGATGATGTTGGTGCGCATGACCCACGACGCCCCGCACGGTCACGTCGCGTGGGAGTGGTTCGGTTATCGCGGCCAGACGCTGGCGCTCCTGCCGCTCAACCACAACGTGAGCGGCATCGTCGTCACGATGGCGCCCGAGGAGATCGCGCGCCTCATGGGGTTGAGTGACAAGGAGCTCGCCGCTGAGCTCACGCGGCGGTTTGACGGGCGGCTCGGGCGGATGGAGGTGGTGAGCCGACGCTACGCCTATCCGCTTGTTGCGGTCTATGCCCACGATTTCGTCGCGCGGCGGGCGGCGCTCGTCGGCGACGCTGCGGTGGGGATGCACCCCGTGACGGCGCACGGCTTCAATTTCGGGCTCGCCGGCGCGGTGCGGCTTGCTGAAACGCTCAAAGCGGCGCGCGCCGACGGGGTACCGATCCATTCACCCCATTACCTCGCCCGCTACGAGCGGAGCCACCGCCGTGCGACGTGGCCCCTCTATCAGGCGACCAATCTCGTCGCGACCCTCTACACCCGCGACGCGCTTCCCGCGAAGGTCGCGCGTCGGGCGGCGCTCGTCGCCGCCGAGTGGCTCACGCCGTTCAAGCGGGCGGTGTTGCGCGAGGTGGTTGCGCACTGACGCTACCGGTACCTCCCCCACGCCGCGAAGACGAGGTTAGGGTAGGTGGGGTCGCCCAAGCTTCCGTTGTAGCGGCCCAGGGCGCGAAAGAGGTCGCCCCGTTCGATCTCGAGGTAGTGGCGCAGGATCACCGTGCCGTAGCGGAGGTTCGTCCGCAGATGAAAGAGGTTGTGGCCGGGGGCGCCGATGAGCTCGACCCAGAAGGGCATCACCTGCATGAAGCCGCGCGCGCCCGCTTCCGAGACGGCGTATTTGCGAAAGTGGCTCTCGACGTGGATCACCGCGAGCACGAGCTCCGGGTCAAGTCCGGCGCGTGCCGCTTCATACCAGACGGTAAAAAGGAGCGCCGAGCGCTCTTCGTCGTCGGGGAGATAAGGGGCAACGCGCGGCGCTTGCTTTGCGACCCATTGGGCGCTTGCGGGGAAGCGCTCGCGGAGAACGCTGATGGCTGGCGGATCGTCGGCGCGGGTGGCGGCGGCGAGCGCTTCACGTACCGCGTCGGCAAGCGGCTCATACTGCTGCGCGCCCGCCCAGAGCGGCGCCGCGTGGCAGGCGACCGCTAAGCCCAGCGCAACGGTAAAAAGCCGTCCGCTACGCATGCGGCCGATTCATCGCGCGAAGTGACCACCAGAGCCGCTGAACCGCGCATCGGGCGCTCAGTTCCCCCCTTTGGCGGCACCGATCGCCGCAACCACCTGGGTAAGCGCTTCGGAAGCAGGAAGAACGGTGTTTTCAGTGGCGCGGCGGTGGCGGATCTCCAGCGTCCCGGCAGCGAGTCCGCGGTCGCTCACGACAATGCGCCACGGAATGCCGATCAGTTCCCAATCGGCAAACATTGCGCCGGGGCGTTCGTTGCGGTCGTCGAGGATCACGTCGACGCGAGCCTCTCGCAGTGCCTCATAGATCCGTTCCGCTTCCTCCGCCACCGCAGGGGACTTCGCGGCGCCGATTGGACAGACGACCGCCTCAAACGGCGCGATCGCCTCCGGCCAGATGATGCCGCGCTCGTCGTGGTTCTGTTCGATCGCGGCGCCCAGGATGCGGCTCACCCCAATCCCGTAGCACCCCATCTCCATCGCCCGTTCGGTGCCGCCCTCGTCGAGGAAGGTGCAGCGCATCGCCTCGGAGTACTTGGTGCGGAGCTGAAAGATGTGGCCCACTTCGATCCCTTTGCAGAGCGCCAAAACCCCTTTGCCGTCGGGGGAAGGGTCGCCGGCGACGACGTTCCTGAGGTCGGCGACCTCCGGTTCAGGAAAGTCGCGGCCGATATTCACCCCGGTGTAGTGGTAGCCGTCGCGATTCGCGCCGGTGACGAAGTTGGCCATCTTCGCCACGGTCCGGTCGGCGATGATCCGGCCGGTGAAGCCCACCGGCCCGAGGGAGCCTGGACCTGCGCCAAACGCGGCGCGAATCTGCGCTTCTGACGCAAAGGTGAGGGGATTTTTGATCCCGGGGATCTTCTGCGCCTTGATCTCGTTGAGTTCGTGGTCGCCGCGCAAGAGGAGCAGCACCGGTTCCCCGTTTTCGCCCTCGACCACCACCGCTTTGACGCTCTGTTCCACCGGAATACCGAGAAACGCAACCAGTTCGGCGATCGTCTTCACCCCAGGGGTGGCGACTTCGGTAAGCGGTTGCGAAGGGGCTGGGCGCTCGCCCGCGGGGGGCAGCGCTTCGGCAAGTTCCACGTTGGCGGCGTAGTCGGAGGTGGGGCAGTAGGCGATCGTGTCTTCGCCCGTTGCGGCGATCACGTGGAATTCGTGCGAGCCCGTTCCGCCGATCGAGCCGGTGTCAGCGGCAACGGCGCGAAACTCAAGCCCCAGGCGGGTGAAGATCCGCGTGTAGGTGGCGTACATGTTGCGGTACTCCCGCTCGAGATCGGCAAAGGAGGCGTGGAAGGAGTAGCCGTCCTTCATGATGAATTCGCGCGCCCGCATCACGCCGAAGCGGGGGCGGATCTCGTCGCGGAATTTGGTCTGGATCTGGTAGAAGTGTTTGGGGAGCTGTTTGTAGCTTTTGATCTCGCGCCGGGCAAAGTCGGTGATCACCTCTTCGTGGGTGGGGCCGATGACGAAGTCGCGCTCGTGGCGATCCTTGAAGCGCAGAAGCTCCGGCCCGTAGAACTCCCACCGCCCCGACTCCTGCCACAGTTCTGCCGGTTGGACCGCGGGCATGAGGAGTTCGATCGCCCCGGCCCGGTTCATCTCCTCGCGGACGATCGCTTCGACTTTGCGCAGCGACCGCAACCCGAGCGGGGTCCAGGTGTAGATTCCCGCCGCGACCTTTTTGATGAAGCCGGCGCGGATCATCAACCGCTGGCTGACGATTTCGGCATCCGCAGGATCCTCTTTGAGTGTCGCGATGAAGAAGCGACTTGCTTTCATGGCTCGATCGTCTCTCTGGGCAACTCGAAGTGGTCGAGTTTATCATGCCATTGTGCCTCTGGAGTTGCGAAAATCGTCGCGGCAAGGTACATTTGCTGCAACGCAACATTGGAGTCAGCGCATGCCATCCTGGACATCCCCGGTTTGGATCGAAAACAAGACCTTCGACGAGATCACCGTGGGCGAGCGGGCCGAATTGGCGCGCACGCTCCGCCCGGAGGATATCCACCTCTTTGCGGTGCTTTCGGGCGACCTCAACCCGACCCACATCGACCCCGAGTATGCCCGCTCGGGGCAGTTCCGCGAAATCGTCGGCCACTCGATGTGGGGGGGCGCCCTCTTTTCGGCGATTCTCGGCACCCAGTACCCTGGGCCGGGGACGGTCTATGTGCGGCAGGATCTCCGCTTTCACCGCTCGATCACGATCGGCGATACGCTCACCGCGCAGGTCACGGTGCGGGAAAAATACGCGCACAACCACCACGTTCTCTTCGATTGTGTCGCGACCAACCAGGACGGGTTGCTCGTGATCGACGGCACGGCCGAGGTGATCGCCCCGACCGAAAAGATTCGCCGTCCGCGGGTTGAACTGCCCGAGGTGACCTTCTCCGACAAGGAACTCCGCTATCAGCACCTGATGTCGCTCGTGCGCGACCTGCCGCCGGTGCGCATGGCGGTGGCCCACCCGTGCAGCGAATATGCGTTGGCCGGGGCGATCGAAGCGAAAGAGGCGGGGGTGATCGAGCCGGTGTTGGTGGGGCCGCGCGCAAAAATCGAAGCGCTCGCCGCTCAGTTATCCTGTTCGCTCGACGGCATCGAGCTCATCGACACCCCCCATTCGCACGCCTCTGCGGAAGTTGCGGTGCGTCTCTGTCGCGAGGGGCAGTGCGCGGCGTTGATGAAGGGGTCGCTCCATACCGACGAGCTGATGGCGGAGGTGGTGAGCAAAGAGCGGGGGTTGCGGACTGACCGCCGGATCTCCCACGTCTTTCTCGCCGATGTGCCCACCTACCCCCACCCGCTGATGATCACCGACGCGGCGATCAACATCGAGCCGACGCTTGAGGAGAAGCGCGACATCGTCCAGAACGCGATCGACCTTGCGCACGCGATTGGGGTGACCGAGCCGAAGGTGGCGATCCTCTCGGCGGTCGAGACGGTGAACCCGAAGATCCGCTCGACGATCGAGGCGGCGGCGCTCTGCAAGATGGCCGACCGCGGGCAGATTACCGGCGGGCTGTTGGATGGGCCATTGGCGTTCGACAACGCGGTGTCGCTCGTCGCCGCAAAGGTGAAGGGGATTCGCTCGGCGGTTGCCGGCAATGCCGATATCTTGCTGGTCCCTGACCTCGAGGCGGGCAACATGCTCGCGAAGCAGTTGGAGTACCTTGCGAACGCCCTGATGGCCGGGATCGTTCTCGGGGCGAAGGTGCCGATCGTCCTCACCAGCCGCGCCGACACACCGGAGACGCGGGTGGCAAGCTGCGCGCTTGCGCAGATTCTCGTTGCAGCGAAAGCGCGCGGCGTACCCCTGCCGTCGTAATGCGCCCAACGTCGAAGAGGAGGAGATGATGGTCATGGGGCAGGACTCAGGGCAGACGGCGATTCTTTGCCTCAACGCGGGTTCGTCGAGCGTCAAATTTGCCCTCTTCCCGGTGATCGAGGGGAGGGTGGGGCAGCGCCCGCGCTGGTGGGGCAAGATCGAAGGGATTGGCCTGGGTGAGGGCGTGTTTCACTGGCATGAGGGGGAGGCGCACCGCGCCGAGCGGTTGCCCCTCTCGGGGGAGCTCGACGCGCAGCATGAGGAGGCGCTCGCGGCGCTCCTCGCCGGGATCGAAACCCATACGGGCGGGGTCGCGCTTGCCGCGGTGGCCCACCGCGTTGTCCATGGCGGGAACGACTACGCTTCGGCGGTCGTCGTCGATGAGGCGGTGCTTGAACGCCTTGCCGCCTATGTGCCTCTTGCGCCGCTCCATCAACCCCACAACCTGCGCCCGATCCGCCTCTTGCGCGTGCGCCATCCCGAGTGGCTCCAGGTGGCCTGTTTCGACACGGCATTTCACCGCACCCAGCCGTGGCAGGCGCAGATGATGCCGCTGCCGCGCCGCTACTGGGCGGCGGGGGTGCGCCGCTACGGCTTTCATGGGCTCTCCTACGCCTTTGTCGCGTCGCGTTTGCCGGCAATCCTCGGCCCCGAGTTGGCGCGAGGGCGGGTGGTGGTGGCGCACCTCGGGAACGGCGCGTCGATGTGCGCGCTGCGTGATGGTAAAAGCGTCGCGTCGACGATGGGCTTTACCGCGCTCGACGGCCTCATGATGGGGACGCGTTGCGGCTCGATCGACGTTGGAACGATCCTCTACATGCTGCAACACGAGGGGCTCGGTGCCGGGGAGATCGAACGGATCCTCTACCGTGAATCGGGCCTGCTGGGGGTTTCGGAGCTGAGCTCCGACATGCGGACGCTCCTTGTGAGCAGCGACCCCAAAGCGCACGAGGCGGTCGAGCTCTTCTGCTACCGCGCCGGGCGTGAGCTCGGGTCGCTCGCGGCCGCCGTCGGGGGTTTGGACGCACTCGTCTTCACCGGTGGGATCGGCGAGCACGCGGCAGCGGTGCGGGCGCGAATCGCCGATCACGCGGCGTGGCTGGGGGTGGTGATCGATCGCGACGCAAATGAGCGGGCGGTGGGGAATCTCCCCAACGGCTTTTGCCGTATCGACGCGCCCGAGAGCCGGGTGGCGGTGGCGGTGGTCGCCACCAACGAGGAGGCGATGATGGCCGACGAGGCGTGGGCGTTGGCGCGACCGCGCCGCTAACGCACCCGCTGGGACGCAGCCGGTGCGCGCTCCTCAGTGTTTCATATGTTCGGCGTGTCCTTCTTGCCCATTGGTTCCAGATTTCGCCAACGGCGTGAATCGCGCCTGCTCGGCCGGTTTGCCGGGTAGGGTGATCGACACCACCACTTTCATGTCGGGCGTCGAGGCGTAGCTTCCCGAACCTTTCAGCCGGTTGTCGCCATCGGGGGCGAGGTCGATGGTGACTTTGGTTTTGCCGGAGAGAATGGTTGCCGTGCCTTTGGCGCCTGCCGTGGGCACCGGGTTTCCGGCGTGGTCGGTCACGTAGACCACCACCGGGTTCTCCTTCGCCTCCGTGCTCTCCTTGGCCACCACCAGTTCGAAATGATAGGCGCCTGCCATGCGCAGTTGGCCGCTGTGGGGCGCCTGTTGGGTATCGAGGTATTCGTCGGTATGTGCCAGGGTGCTCCCGGCAGAGAGGGCCAAGAGGCCTGCGACGGCAGCGATCAGGGTTTTGCGCAACATCATGGTTTTCTCCTTAGGTCGTTGGCAATCGATTGGGTCAGAAACTCTCTTTTTGCTGGTCGGCAAGCAGGCGTTCCAGAGGAGGTCGTCCCCACAGCCAGAACATCAGTGGGGTGAGCAGCGTGTCGAGCAGCGTGGAACTCACTAACCCTCCGAAGATTACCACTGCGACTGGATGCAGCACCTCCTTGCCCGGCGCATCGGCGGAGAGCAGCAGCGGCACCATTGCGAAGGCGGCGACCAGCGCGGTCATCAACACCGGCGTCAGGCGTTCGAGCGAACCGCGCACGATCATCTGCTGGCCGAAGGTTTCGCCCTCGAAGGCGCACAGGTTGATGTAGTGGCTGATTTTCAGGATGCCATTGCGCGTCGCAATGCCGGTCAGCGTGATGAAGCCGACCAGCGCCGCTACCGAGAGCGGCTGCCCGGAAATCCACAACGCGATCACGCTGCCGACCAGCGCCAGCGGGATGTTGCCCATGATGATGAGCGTGAGCGTCACGGAGCGGTAGCGGCTGTAGAGTACCATGAAGATCATTGTCAGCGACACCAAGGCAAGCAAGGTGATCAGTTTGGCGGCCTGCTCCTGCGCCTGGAACTGCCCCTCTAGCGCGGTGAAATAGCCCTCGGGCATGGGCTTGGCGGCGAGCTCGGCGCGAATGTCGGCGATCACCTGCGCCATGTCCCGTCCCTCCGTGTTGGCCGAAATCACGATGCGCCGGCGTCCATTTTCGCGGCTGATCTGGTTCGGCCCGTCGCTCTCCTCGACGCTGGCGATTTTCGACAGGGGCACGGTGCCGGTCGGCGTTTCGATCAACAGCCCAGTGAGCGCCTGCGGACTACGCGCAGACTCGGGCAGCCGTACTACGAGGTCGAAGCGGCGGTTGCCTTCGACGATCTGGGTGATTTTTTCACCGCCGATCATCTGCTCCAGCCCGCGCAACAGGTTGCCTGGCGCGACGCCATAACGGGCTGCCTGGTCGTAATCGAGGCGGATCTTGACCTGCGGGATCAAGACCTGCTTCTCGATCTGCAGGTCGACCACGCCGGGAATCCGTGCCAGCCGGTCGCGCATCTCGGTCGCTAGGCTGCGCAGGGTATCGAGATCGTCGCCGTAGATCTTCAGTGCGATCTGGGCGCGCACGCCAGAGAGGAGGTGGTCGAGCCGATGCGAGATCGGCTGGCCGACGTTGACGACAGCAGGGAGGCTGGCCAGACGGCTGCGGATGTCGGCGATGATTTCATCGCGGCTGCGCGCTGAGGGCTTCAGGTCGACGTCGATTTCGCTGGAGTGCACCCCTTCCGCATGTTCGTCCAGTTCGGCGCGGCCGGTGCGCCGCCCGACCTGCGTTACTTCGGGCACCTGCAGCAGCAGTTGTTCGGCCAGGGTGCCGATGCGGTTGGACTCAGCGAGCGAGGTACCGGGATTGAGGAGAACGTTGACCGTGAGCGTCCCTTCGTTGAACGGCGGCAGGAAGGAGCGCGGAAAAAGCGGCACGCTGGCGGCGACGATGACCACCAGAGCGAGCGCGCCGGCCAGCAGGCTGCGCGCATGCCCGAACGACCAGGAGAGGAGCCGGGCATCCTGGCGCTTGAGCCAGGTCACGAGTGGGCTCTCTCCGGCGTGGAGCTGTTTCATCCGCGGCAGCAGGTAATAGGCCATCACCGGCGTCAGCGTCACCGAGACGATCATGCTGGCAAGGATCGAGACGATGTAGGCGACACCGAGGGGCGTGAACAACCGGCCCTCGATGCCGGGGAGGGCGAACAGCGGCACGAAGACCAGGACGATGATCACGGTCGCATAGACGATGGCCGAGCGCACTTCCAGCGTGGCGGCGGTGATGACATCGATCACCGGGCGAGGCGAATCGGCGGCACGGTTCAGTTTCAGGCGGCGCAGGACGTTCTCGACGCCGACGACGGCATCGTCCACCAGTTCGCCGATGGCGATGGCCAGGCCGCCCAGCGTCATGGTGTTGATCGACAGGCCGAAGTAATGGAAGATCAGCGCCGTGACCAGCAGGGACACGGGGATCGCCGTCAGCGAAATGAGCGTGGTGCGGACGTTGAGCAGGAAGAGGAAAAGGATGACGGCGACCAAGATGGCACCATCGCGCAACGCCTCCTCGACGTTGGTCACCGAATGCTCGATGAAGTCAGCCTGCTTGAAGAGGAAGGCGGGCGCTTCGAACCCCTTAGGCAGGTTCTTGCCCAGCTCGGCCAGCGCCTTTTCCACCTCACGGGTCAGCTTGACGCTGTCGGCGGCCGGCTGCTTCTGCACCGACAGGATGACTGCTGGCTTCCCGTTGTAGCTGCCGTCGCCGCGCTTGATGGCCGGGGCCAGTTGGACGTCGGCGACCTGACGCAGCAGGATCGGCTGACCGTTCTTGACGGCAACCACGAGATTCTGCAGATCCTCGATGCGCGAACTGCGACCGATCTGGCGGATCAGGTATTCGCGGCCATGGGCTTCGAGAAAACCCCCGCTGGTGTTCGCGCCAAAGTCTTTCAGCGCTGCCACCACCTTCTCCCGTTCGATGCCCAGCACCTGCAGCTGCGCCGGCTTGATCTCGACGCGGTATTGCCGCACTTCGCCACCGATGGGGATGACCTGGGCGACGCCGGGAATCGTCAAGAGCCTCGGCCGCATCACCCAGTCGGCATACTCGCGCACCTGCATCGGGCTGACCTTGGCCGGATCGGCCGGCAGGGCGATGAGGAGGATCTCGCCCATGATCGACGAGATCGGCCCGAGCTGCGGCACGATGCCGGGCGGCAGGGCTTCGCGCACCAGGTTGAGGCGTTCGGCGATCTGCTGGCGGTTGCGGTAGATATCCGAACCCCATTCGAACTCGACATAGACGATCGACAGACCGATGCCCGACACCGAGCGCACACGGGTTACGCCCGGCATGCCGTTCATGCTCGACTCGATCGGGAAGGTCACCAGCTGCTCGACCTCTTCCGGGGCCATGCCGCCGGCTTCGGTCATCAGCGTCACGGTCGGCTTGTTGAGGTCGGGGAAGACGTCGACTGGCATCTGGCGCAGTGTGAGCGCGCCATAGATGACCAGCAAGAGCGCAATGGCGAGAACGATCAGGCGTTGTTTGAGCGCGGTGCGGATGATGAAATCGAACATGGGCTTATCTCACCTGCGCGAGCAGCCCGGCGCCGACGGTCACCACGCGGTCCCCCTCGTGCAGGCCGTCGAGGACGGCGACGTTGGCGGTATCGAGCGATTGGTAGCGAATCCTGCGGGCGACAAAGCGCTCGGCCTCGGTATGCACCCAGACCGCCGTCTCGCCAGCGCCGACTTTTGTCAGCGCTGTCCGCGGCACGATCGCGCCCCTGATGCGCTGGTCGGTGCGGGCGATCACCTTGACCGGTTGCCCCACGGCCACGGCCGCGTCGCGGCTGGTGATGCGAAAGATGAGCGGCAAGGCCTGCTCGCGCAGCTGCAGGCCTGCACCGACGAACTCGAGTTCGAGCGCGGTTTGCTCCGCGAGCGCGCTCGCGGAGACCAGCGACCTGGCAATGCCGAGATCGTAAGCGAGCGCTTCCACGGCAAGCCGGGAGGGATCGATGATCTCGAACAACACCTCCTTGGCGTCGACGACCTGCCCAGGGAGCAGGCGGGGCGAGGTACTGATGATGCCGGTGGACTGTGCCACCAGCGGCTCGGCCGAGTCGATGCTCGCCCCCACATGGTCGCGGCGCTGTTGCAGTGCGGTGTATTCGATGCGTGCCGCGTCGATCTCCTTCTGCGGCACGGCGCCTTCGAGCTGCTCGAGGCGCTTCACCTTGCGTGCGGCGATGGCCAGTTGCGCTTCGATTTCGGCAAGCGCAGCCTTCTGGTTGCCGCGCTCGATGGCGCCGCTGATCGGGCGCAGCCAGGCGAGAATTTCGCCCTTGACCACCCGCCTGCCGGCCGTCGGCATCCCTTTGGGCCCGGGAAGGAGGATGCCGGCGAACATCGCCTGCACCCGGCCGCTGGTTTCCGGATCGGGAATGACCGTGCCATGCAATTCGATCGTCGCCGCCACGTCAGTGATACGCACCGGCTGGGTGCGCAGGCCCAGCTGGCGTTGCACCGGTTTGGGGACGAAGAGGCTGCCGTCGGCCAGTCGTTGTGGTGAAGCGACCGCGCCCGCCGTTCCGATGGCCGGAACGGCAACGGGCGTCTTCTGGCCATCCTGGCTGTGGTCTTCATCGCCATGAGCCAGAGCGGCTCCCGAGGCGACGCCGAGCGCGAGGGCCACGAGCCATACATGCCCATCGATCTTGCGCATCATCAACTCTCCTTCCTGGCGCGTTGGTGACGCCGGACGGCAAACACGATTCCGCTCGCGAGCAGCAGCACTCCTGACAGAACCCAGACCAGCCATTTGCTTGAGGGGTGCGCCGGCACCTCATGGGTCACGGCGACGGAGGTATCGAGCGTCGCGGGCAGCAGATCGACGCTATCGCCGGCCTCGACGCTGATGGTCAGCGGATGCCGGCCCGGTGGCAGCGGTTTGGCCAGATCGAGGAGGTAGGTTCCCGGGTCGGTTTCTCTGGCCACGCCTTGCAACCCGGCCCCCTCGACTTCCACTTTCGCCTGTGCCACGGGTTCGTTGCTGGCGAAACGATCGACATAGATCACCAGTTTCTGGTCCGCGAGCAACGCAACCACCTCGAATGCTTCGGTGGCAGCGGTGGTGCGGGGTGCGACGGTCTGCACGACGGAGGGAGGCGGTGCGCCATGGTCTTCCCCGCCGTGGCCGAAGGCCGAAGGTGTGATCAACGAGGCCACGCAAAGGAGGGCAGCGGCAATAGCCTGTTTCACGGCAACACTCCCAGGGCTTGGTTCAAACGCGAAATGGCCGCTGCCCGGGCGACGCGCTGGCGGTCGAGGAAGGCTTCAGCCTCGAAGGCGGCGGCGCGGATGCGCAGCAAGGTTGCCAGATCGAATTCACCCAACGCGAAGGCTTTTTCGGCCAGACGCAGGTTGTCAGCGGCAAGCTGGTGGCGCTCCTGTGCCATGACGAGCTGGCGTTCAGCCACACGCAGGTTGTGCTGGGCGCGCTCGACGTCGAGTCGAATCCGGGTGAGAAGACGGCGCAGCTCGGCGTCGGCCTGATTCGCTTCGGCTTGTGCCGCTGAGACCTCGCGCTGGACCTGGGGTGGCGACGAGAGGGGGATTTTGAGCTTGATGCCAACACTGTTGGCGTAGGGTTCGGCAAAGTTCCCCCGATCCCGCACGACCCGCAGCGCCAGTTCCGGCGGGGCGCGGCGCGACTCGGCGGCGACACGGAGTCGGGCGCGTGCGTTCTGTGCCGTCGCGACAGCAGCAGCCAGCACGGGGTGGGTAGCGAGCCACGCGTCGGTTTCATCGCTGAGCTGCTGGGGAGGTGGCGGTTCTTCGTCGAGATGCTTCGGGGCAGGCGCACCGGTGAGGCTCTGGAAGGTCTGCTCGGCCTGGAGCAGCGTCGCCTGCGCCTCAACCCACGCGGCGTGGGCGGCAAGCGTCTCGCCTTGCGCCAGATTGGCATCGATGCGCGACAATTCGCCAGCCCTGAAACGCCGCAAGACGTCACTTTCCAATGCGCGGGCGGTCTCCAGACGCCGTGCTGCCAGCACCTGGGCAGCGCGGGCTTCGGCCAACGCCCACCAGGCGTCCCGCACCTCGCCGGCGATCTCCAGACGCAGGGCGGCACGGCGGGCAAGGGTTTCGTCGACGCGGCTCGCGGCTTCGGCTTCACGCGCCGCTTTCTGACCGGGAAGCCACAGCGGCACCGCCAGTTCGACCTCGTATTCCTCCCTGCCTTGGTTGCGGTTCAACCGATCATTGAGGTTGCCGATCGTGACCGAAGGAGGTTCGGGCGTCAGCCCCCCCGCAACACGCTGTGCCGCACGCGCTTCGGCCTCGAGGGCATCCAAACCGGCGGTTTGAGGGTTCAGCCTCCAGGCTTGCTCCACGGCGGTGGCCAGTGCCGATTTCGCCGCTTCTGCCGCTTGCCCCGCAATGCTCGCGAGCAGAGCGACGGCGGCGCAGAGTGCTGCTCGTCTCATCGTTCGGGTGATTAGGTGATTCATGGCAGGGGTAACTCTACCCAACTGCCATTGACGCCATCCTGACAGGGAGATTACATTTTTGTCATCTTGCATCGTGGCCGCTCGAGCCGATGCACAATCGCGCAAACGGACGTGGGGAGCCGGAGATGAAGATCCTGATTGTCGAAGACGAGATCAAAACCGGGGATTACCTCTGCCGAGGGCTGACGGAAGCGGGGTTCGTTGTCGACCTGGCGCGTGACGGCCGGGATGGATTGCATCTGGCACAGAGCGATGACTATGACTTGGCAATCCTGGATGTCATGCTGCCCGGCATCGATGGGTGGGCGGTGCTGCAGGGGATCCGCCGCGCCGGCAAGGAGATGCCGGTGTTGTTCCTGACGGCGCGCGATCAGGTGGAAGACCGGGTCAAGGGCCTTGAACTTGGGGCAGACGACTACCTGGTCAAACCATTCTCCTTTGCCGAACTGCTGGCCCGGGTGCGCACGATCCTGCGTCGGGGGCGCAGCGGCAACGAAAGCACAGTGTTGCGTGTCGCCGATCTGGAACTCGACCTCTTGCGCCGTCGCGTCACGCGGGGGGGACGGCGGATCAATTTAACCGCAAAGGAGTTCGCCCTGCTCGAATTGCTGATGCGCCGGCAGGGGGAGGTGCTGCCCCGCTCGCTGATCGCTTCTCAGGTCTGGGACATGAACTTCGATAGCGACACCAACGTGATCGAAGTGGCCATCCGGCGCCTGCGTGCGAAAGTCGATGACGGGTATGAGCCCAAACTGATCCACACGGTTCGCGGTATGGGCTACGTGCTGGAGGTGACGGAGTGACGCTCCGACACAGTCCCTCCCTCACGCTGCGGCTGACGTTGCTCTTTGCCCTGGCATCGGCGTCGGTATTGTTTCTTCTCGGGTTACTCATCGGCGACGCCGTGGAGAAGCATTTCGAGGAACAGGACAGGGAGCTGCTCACGGGCAAGATGGAGCTGGTCCGCAACATCGTTGCCCGTTTGAGTCCACCGTGGCCCAATCCGGCGCTCACCGAGGCGTTGGCGCTCGCTTTGACCGGGCATCACGGGCTCGCCGTCACGATTCTGGCCCCAGAGGGTCAAACCCTCTTCAGCTATGGTGCGAATCCCTTTCCTCCCGATCAGCTGGCGCCGTCAGAAACCGGTAGCGGGCAACTCGTCACCTGGGTGGCTGGGAACGGCGTGCCGATGCGCGGCATCGTAGCGCTTGCTGCGACCGCCGAGGCCGGCACCAGCTTGACCGTTGGGATTGCCACCGAGATCAGCCATCACGACCACTTCATGGCGTCGTTCCGGCACACCCTGTGGTCGTTTATGGTGATTGCTGCCCTCGTCATGGGCATGCTCGGGTGGTTTGTCGCCCGCCGGGGACTGGCCCCCCTGCAGTCAATCAAGCAGAGAGCAGCGGTCATCACCGCCGGAAACCTCCATGCACGCCTGCCTGTGGAGGCCGTCCCAAGAGAACTGGCCGAGTTGACCGACACGCTGAACGGCATGCTCTCCAGGCTGGAAGAGTCGTTTCAGCGACTCTCGGACTTTTCCTCGGATCTCGCCCATGAGTTGCGCACACCCATCAGCAATCTGCTCACTGAGACCCAGGTGACCCTTTCAAAACCGCGTTCGGCTGACGACTACCGCGAGGTCCTTGCGTCCAACGCCGAGGAGTTCGAACGCCTGTCGCGTATGATTGCCGACATGCTTTTTCTGGCCAAGGCCGACAACAACCAGGTCATTCCCCATCTGGAGCTTGTCGATCTTGCTGCCGAGGTTCGCAGCCTCCTCGAGTATTACGAGATCCTTGCCGAAGAGAAGCGCTTGAACGTCTCTGTCTCTGGGCGCGGCAGGGTCACAGGCGACCGCTTGATGCTGCGGCGGGCGATCAGCAATCTCCTCTCCAATGCGATTCGCCATACGCCGGAGGAGGGGCGTATCGCCATCCAGATCGACGACAGCGATCCGCGGCAGGTGAGTGTGACCATCGAAAATTCCGGTCCAGCCATTCCTCCCGAGCACCTCGAACGCCTCTTCGACCGCTTCTATCGGGTGGATAGTGCCCGCAACAGGACAACGGAGGGGGTAGGTCTTGGCCTTGCGATTACCCGCTCGATTCTCCGTGCCCACGGCGGCGAGATCACCGTGACATCGGCGGACCATTCCACCCGCTTCACGATGGCGATACCGCTTCAGGTCAAGGAGTCGCCGCGGCCCCTTTAGCGCTCAGCGCGTCAAAAAGCGCGCCGAGGTCGAGCGCGCCCAATTTTTTGCCGGAGTACTTACGGGGAAGGCGACTGTTCGCGTCGATCAACGCGGGGGCGCGGACGCCGAGTGCGAGCGATTGCGCCGCTTCGGTGAGCGCCGCGAGTTCATCCATCGCCTTGATGAGCGGTCCGTCGATCGGATCGAAGGCATCGTCGTCGTACTCCTCAGGCACCGTTTCGCTCGGAAGCAGGGTGCGCGCGCCGTCGCGGCGGATGCGGCAGGCAAATTCGTCGCTGGTGTAGTCGCGAAGCACCCCGTGCCACGATTCGGGAACGAGCGGGAGGAGGGTTTCGCTCATCAGCCGAGCCTCCTCGGTGCGCAACAGGGCTTCCACGCCTGGGGCTTCCCGTTTGATCGGCGAGATTACGTCGCGGGTGAGCACCTCGGGGAGGTCGTGAAAGAGCGCGGCGTAGAAGGCGTTGATGCGCCGGCGGGCGCTTCGCGCCGGGAGCTCCAACGCGCCGCAGTAGCTGAGGACCGCGACGAAGAGGAGGTGCCCCAATACCGAGGTCTTCGGCAGGCGCGGCGTTTGCGCCCAGCGCTGCTGGAAGCGGAGCTGCCCCACCAGATCGACGAAGCCGAAGAGGCGCTTCCCAAGCGCAATCTTCTGCACCCCGATGAGGTCGTAGTGGGCCTCGATTTCCCCTTCGATCGCCGCGCGGGTCGCTTCGATCCCGTAGAGGAACGGGGCGGTGTGGTAGATGAGGCGAAACTCCCATTGCGTGGCGAGGTAGTGGGCCGCTTTGAGGATGCGGCGCTCGAGCGTCGGCTGCGGATCGGCAGTGAGGTAGTGGGTGATCGCGGCAAGGAGCTTGCCCTCAGCGATCGGCGCGACGACGGGGGTGAGGCGCTCCAACGCCCAGGCGGTCAATTCGCGCCCCTTTTGCGCCATCAGGCGATGGAAGATCGGCGCTTTGAGGTCGGTGAGGACAATGCGGTGGAGGAGCTCGGCGACGGTGCCGATGATGAGCGTCTCCCAGTCGATCGCACGCCCCGCGTCGCGCTCCGCTTGCGCAAGCGTCCAGGCGATGATCGCTTTGTGCGCCTGTTTGTCGAGCTCGGTGAGGCTCATCGGGCGGGGGTGGTCGTTCCACCGCTCGATCGCGGCCGCGGAAAAGAGGGTGGTGACGAACGGCGCGGGGATCATCGGCGTGACGTACAGATTGGCGAAGAGGCCGCCCTAAGACTTCGGGTCATCGGGGTGTTTGAGTGCTTCGCGCGCCCGCAGGTCGGCGAGATCGTCCTCTTTGCTCGAGGGGACATTGAAGCCGTCGGCGACGTAGGCGTGCCCCTTCATCACGATCACGACGATGCAGCCAAACGCGAGGGTGAAGATGACGGTGAGGTGAAGCCCCAGCGCTGCGAGGGTGAGGATATCGACGGTATTGAGATACTTCTCGGCTTGAGCGCCGAGATCGGCGTACCACCAACGGGCAACGAGCGGCGGGATCGCGCAGGCCAAGAGCCCGCCCGCCAACCAACGGGGGAGTTTTTTGAAAATTTTCCACTCCCATCCTGCAGGGGCCTTTTGACTACCGGGGAGGCGGCGCAACCAGGGAGAGGTGGGGGGAGAGGTCATCGTGCCGATCCATCGCCGTTTTCTGTTATTCTACTGCGTTGGACACTCGTTTGCCAGAAAAGTTGGGCCTATTTTGATCGCCGTCAATAAACTCTTTGCCGCGCTCTTTGCGGTGACGCTCCTTGCCCGCTCCGCGGCGGCCTCTGAGCCGGTTGCGGGTGAGGCGCTTGCCGAGGTGACGCTGCGGGTTGGGATCTACCAGATCACGGCCGAGGTTGCCGCGACCGAAAAGACGCGGGAGCGGGGGCTGATGTACCGCGCCCATCTGCCGCCGCACCGCGGAATGCTCTTCTACTTCCCCGTCGCGGAGCGCCACTGCATGTGGATGAAAAACACCCCAATCCCCCTTGCCGTGGCGTTTGTCGACGAGGATGGCCGGATCGTCAATATCGAAGAGATGGAACCCTTGACCCTTACCAGCCATTGTGCCGCAAAACCGGTCCGGTGGGCGCTCGAGATGACGGGGGGGTGGTTTCGCGACCATGGTGTCGGTGTCGGGATGCGTCTCGAGGGGTTACCGCCGCCGCGCCCATTGGGGCGGTGAAAGGGAAAAAGGGGCGCTTTTACCTTGCTCTTTTGCCCGCCACGCACGGCGTCGTTCCGCGATAATGGGGAGAGGAAGCCGATGAGCGAGCGGCGCGATGGCCGAAGAGAGCGATCTGGAGAAGACTGAACAGCCGTCTGCGCGAAGGATCGAGCAGGCGCGGGAAGAGGGGCAGATTCCGCAGTCGCGGGAGCTTGCCTCCTTTCTCGTCCTCTTGGTGGGGGTCGCGGTGCTGATGACGATGGGGGGATGGATGGGGGAGCGGATCGCGCGCCTCATCCGTACCCTCTTGTCGTTTGAGGAGGCGCAGGCGTTTGAGGTGACGACGCTCCTCGCGCTCCTTCCGCTCGTCGTTAAAGAGACGCTCATTGCCCTCTCGCCCCTCTTTCTTTTGCTCATCGTTGCGGCGATTGCCGGCCACATCGCCATCGGCGGGTTGCTTTTCGTCCCCACGTTGCTCCTCCCGAAGTGGAGCCGGCTCGATCCGGTTTCGGGGATCAAACGGGTCTTCTCAGTAAATGGCTTGGTCGAGCTCGCCAAAGCGGTGGCGAAGACGCTACTTGTCGGTGGGGTCGCCTGGTGGGTGCTCACTTCAGAAGTCGATACGGTGATGGCACTGCTCAGCATGCCGCTTGAGGTTGCAGCAAAGCGCTTTGTCGATGACCTCGGGTGGAGTACGCTCTGGCTCGTCGCTGCGCTTGCGCTCATCGCCGCGGTCGATGTTCCCTATCAACTCTGGAACTACACCAAAAACCTGCGCATGACCAAAGAGGAGGTGAAGCAGGAGTACAAGGAGACCGAGGGTGATCCGCAGCTCAAGGGGCGGATTCGGAGCATGCAGCGGGAGATGGCGCGGCGGCGGATGATGGCCGAAGTGCCGAAAGCAACCGTCGTCGTCACCAACCCGACCCACTTTGCTGTGGCCCTGCGGTATGAGCCGGAGCGGATGGCCGCCCCCGTGGTGGTGGCCAAGGGTCGCGGGGCGTTGGCATTGAGAATCCGTGAGCTGGCCGAAGAGTCCCGGGTGCCGCGGGTCGAGGCGCCGGCGCTTGCCCGTTCGCTCTATGTCCATACCGAGGTGGGCGAGGCGATTCCTGCCGGGCTCTACCTGGCGGTCGCTGAGGTGCTCGCCTACGTCTATCAGCTCGACCGCTGGATGGCGCTCGGTGGGGCGAAACCGCAGTTGACGCCAGAACTGGCGATTCCCGAATCGCTCTACGTCCCACCGCCTGAGGTGGACGAACCGTCTGAAGTCAATCACGAACCGTTGAGGAGAGGCTAAGTGGCGAGTCCGATGAATCTTGCCGCGCTCGATTGGCGCCGTTTCACTTCGCCCGCCAAGCTCAAGCTGTTGGCCGCACCGCTCTTTATTCTCCTCGTGCTCACCATGATGGTGCTGCCGCTGCCCGCCTTTTTCCTCGACGTGATGTTTACCTTCAACATCGCGATGAGCATCGTCGTGCTCCTCGTCGGGATGTACGTGCAACGGCCGCTCGAATTTGCCGCGTTTCCGGCAGTCCTTTTGGTGACGACGCTCCTCAGGCTCTCGCTCAACGTCGCCTCCACCCGCGTCGTGCTCCTCGAGGGGCACACCGGCCCCGACGCGGCGGGGAAGGTGATCGAGTCGTTCGGTCAGTTTTTGGTCGGGGGGAATACAGCGATCGGTGTCGTCGTCTTTGTGATTCTCGTGATCATCAACTTTGCCGTGGTCACCAAGGGGGCGGGGCGGATTGCCGAGGTGAGCGCCCGGTTTACGCTGGATGCGATGCCCGGGAAACAGATGGCGATCGACGCCGACCTCAACGCTGGACTCATCGACGAAGCCGAGGCGCGGCGCCGGCGGCGGGAGATCCAGCGCGAGGCGGAATTCTACGGGGCGATGGATGGGGCGTCGAAGTTCGTGCGCGGCGACGCCGTCGCGGGGATTCTGATTACGCTCATCAACGTGCTGGGGGGACTCGCGGTCGGTGTCATCGGTCACAACATGGATTTTGCGCGCGCGATCGATACCTACGTGTTGTTGACGATTGGCGACGGGCTGGTCGCGCAGATTCCGTCGTTGATGATCTCAATCGCGGCGGGCATGGTCGTCTCTCGGGTCGCGGAAGAGGAGAAAGGTGAAGATGTCGGCGGGCAGGTGCTCGCCCAGCTTTTCAGCAAACCGCCGGTGTTGATGATCGCCGCCGCGATCGTCGGGTTGCTGGGCGCGATTCCCGGAATGCCCAATTTCGTCTTTCTGGCGATTGCCGGGGGACTCGCCTATCTGGCGTGGCGAAGCTGGCAGCGTGCCGCGGCGGGGGCCGCAGAGGCGGCGAAAGCGCCACCGCCACCGCCGACCGAGGAGGCGGTCGAGGCGACCTGGAACGACGTCCAGCCGGTCGATGTGCTGGGGCTGGAGGTAGGCTACCGTCTGATTCCGCTCGTCGACCCGCAGCAGGGGGGCGAGCTGATCAAGCGGATCCGGGGGTTGCGTAAGCGCTTTGCTCAAGAGGTCGGGTTCTTGCCGCCGACCGTCCATATTCGCGACAACCTTGAACTGAAACCCAACCTCTACCGCATCATCGTCAAAGGGGTGGAGATCGCCACCGCCGAGGTCTTCCCCGGGCAATACCTCGCGATCAATCCCGGCCAGGTGACGGGGCCACTGACGGGGCGGGCGACGACCGATCCGGCGTTTGGCCTGCCGGCCGTCTGGATCGACGCCAACCAGCGGGAGCGGGCGCACGCGCTCGGTTACACCGTGGTCGACGCCGCCACCGTGATTGCGACCCACCTCAACCAGGTGCTGATCGACCACGCCGCCGAACTCTTGGGCCGCGAGGAGGTCCAGGCGTTGCTCGACCGCTTCAAGCAGGAGGCGCCAAAACTGGTCGAGGATGTGGTGCCGACGCTGGTGACGGTGACGCTGCTCCATAAAGTCCTGCAACTCCTCCTCGAGGAGGGGGTGGTGATCCGTGACCTGCGCACGATCCTCGAGACCCTTGCCGAGCACGCCGGGAAGACCCAAGATCCGTTCGAGCTCACCGCACGGGTGCGGGAGGCGCTGGGGCGGGCGATCGTCCAGTCGCTCGTCCCCGGTCAAGGGAAGGTTCCGGTGTTGGTGCTCGACCCGGGGTTGGAGCGGGTGCTGTCGCAGGCGGTGAGCGGGGCGGCGCAAGGGGTGATCGAGCCGGGCTTAGCGGACGCGCTGCTGCGCCGGGTGGCTGAGGCAGCCGAGCGGATGGAACGTTCCGGGAAAGCCCCGATTCTCCTCGTCGCGCCCCAGATTCGCTGGTTGCTGGCCCGGTTCTTGAAGCGCGCGGTGCCGATGCTGCGGGTCTTGTCGCACGCCGAGATGCCCGACAGCCGCGGGATCGAGATCGTCGAGATGATCGGCACCGCGTAGCGGGAAAATAGCGGGTTTTTCCCCCTCTTTCCTCCGGGGCAAAAAGCCCGCGTCTCAAAGATAATGGCGCCAAGACCGCACGCAACGCAAGGAGTGCGAAGAGATGAACGTGAAAAAGTATCGGGCGGCAACGGCACGCGAAGCGCTCAAAATGCTCAAAGCAGAACTGGGGGACGACGCGATCGTGCTCGCCAACCGCGCCGTTCCTGGCGGGGTAGAGATCGTCGCGATGCCTGCCGAGTGGGTGGGTAAATTCGGCCACGGTGAAGCGCGGGGAGAAAAGGCGCCGTCCCCGCCGCCCCCCCAAAGCGAAGAGGAGTCCTTTATTCCCTATACGATCCCGAAAAAGGAGCTCCCCCAAAAGACGATCCGCCCCTTTGTTCCGCCGCGGATCATCACCGCCGATTACGCTGCCCGGCAAGAGGCGGCCGGGGAAGAGGAGGCGCGGATCAAGGCGGGGCTCGCAGCGCTCCAGAAGCGGGTGGGGAGTGCTCCCCCCAAAGCGGACGAACCCCGCACGGCGAAAGGCGACGGAGGGGGGATCTCTGCGACTGTGGCGCACCAGATCGAAACGCTCCACGAACAGAATGCAATCCTGGCGCGCGAACTCAAGGAGATGCGTGCGCTCATCGAACAGCAGCTCGCGGGATTTGCGTGGAATGAGGCGATTCGCAAAGCACCGGGCCGGGCGCGGGTGTTGGGCGAGATGCTCGACGCCGGATTTTCCCCGGCGCTTGCCCGGGCGATTTGCGACCGGATCGAGGCGCACGCCGACGTCGCCGCGGCGCGCGAAGCAGCGAAAGCGCGCTTGGGGGCGCGGCTTGCGCTCGTGGGCGACGACGATGAGCTGATTGCGCAAGGGGGGGTCTATGCGATCGTCGGGCCGACCGGTGTTGGTAAGACGACGACGACGGCGAAGATCGCCGCACGGTGCGTTGTGCAGCTCGGGCCGTCGCGGGTCGCGATGATCACCACCGACGGCTTTCGGATCGGTGCGCAGGAGCAGCTGCGGATCTACGGCCGAATTCTCGGGGTGCCGGTCTTTGCGGTGCGCGACGCGAACGACCTACGGCTGACGTTGCAGGAACTGGCGACCAAACACATCGTGCTGATCGACACCGTCGGGCTCAGCCAAAGGGACAAAGCGGTTGCCGAACAGATCGCGATGCTCTCAGGCGGCGGGATCGTCAAGCGGCTCCTTTGCCTCAACGCCGCAAGCCGTGGCGACACCCTCGACGAGGTGGTGCGCGCCTTTGGCGGCGATGGTCTGGCCGGAGCGATCATCACCAAAGCGGATGAGGCGGTGTCGCTCGCGCCCGTCGTCGACGTCGTCGTCCGCCACCGGCTGCTCGTCCATTATCTCGCCAACGGCCAGCGGGTGCCCGAGGATCTCCATCTGCCGAACCGCGCCTACCTCCTCGATCGGGCGTTTCGCCTCTCCCGCAGCGACGCCTCTCCGTGGCAGGTGGGGGAGGATGAAGCGGCACTTTGGCTTGCGCAGGCAGCGAGTGCGTGAAAGGAGAACCGTGATGTGGCGCCACGATGACCAAGCGGCAACACTGCGCCGCCTTTTTCGCCGCGAACCGCCGCTTTTCCACAGCCTCTACGCTGCGGGCAACCGTTGGCCGCGCCTTGTGGAGCGGGTGATCGCGCGCTTTGCCGCCTATTACGGGCGGGTGCTCCTGTGCGACGAGGCGACCGCCTCCGTGACGCTCCCCGAGGCACGCGGCGCGCACCGTCCGGCTGACCTCCTCTTGAGTCTGCAACCGACCGCCGCACGGCGCCGCTTCGACCTGCGGTTGCCGCAGGGGTGGGGGTACCTCAACATCAAAGCGGCGGCGGTGGCGTTGCCGCTCCTCGACGAGACGCAGCGCACCCGGCTCGTTGCCGCCTTCGAGCGCCATGTGCGCGACTACGATGCGGTGGTCTTTTTCGGCGGTGGCGGGAGTGTCGCCGACGCCTCCTGGTGGCTCACCTCGGCGCCTCGCCATTGGCTCGTCGCCGAGGTGAACGGCAACGGTTGGCGCGACGCCCTCGCTCGCGCGCAGGAGCTCGTCCACCTTGGGGTCGACCGCATCGCGCTCATCGCCGATGGCGACGCTCCCGAGGAGACCCTGCGCTTCCTCCGTTCCCTCAAGGAGCAGATCGTTCGCAAAACGTCGCTCCCCGTCTGGCGGGCCGTGCCCCTTGCGCAGTTGCCCACGTTGTGGCTTGGCGAAGGAGTGGCGGCGTGACCGTTGCCGTCTCCCCCCCTCCTTGTGGTAAAAAGGCAAAAAGCGCCCGTAGAGGTTTGTCGAACCTCAGCGGTGGCGGGCGCGCCCTGTTCGGCGGACGGTATGGGCCGCCCAATCCGGGATGGTGGGGTATGGAGGGAAACGAAACGCGCGACGTTGCCCGGCTGGTCGAACACTACGCTCCGATGGTCAAGCGCCTGGCGCTGCAGATGGCGGCCCGGCTGCCCGCGAACATTATGCTCGACGACCTCATCCAGTGCGGCATGATGGGGCTCATCGAAGCGATCGAGCGGTACGAGGTGCACGAGGAGGCACAGTTCGAAACCTATGCGGTGGCGCGGGTGCGGGGGGCGATGCTCGACGCGCTGCGCAGCAACGACTGGCTGCCGCGCTCGGTTCGTCAGGCGATGCGCGAGATCGAAGAGGCGATCGAGAAGCTCTCGCACCAGTTGGGGCGCCCACCGCACGACAATGAGGTGGCCGAAGCGCTCGGCTGGTCGCTCGACGCCTACTTCGCGACGCTTTCGGCGGCGCAAGGGCACGCGGTGCTCTATTTCGACGACCTGGTCGATGACGAGGGCCCCCAAAGTGGCGCGGGGAGTTTTTTGGAACGCCATCTTGGCGACGAGTCGGCAAACCCGGAGCAGCTTACCGAACGGCACGAGCTGCAGCAGCGGATCAGCGCGGCAATTACCCGCCTTCCCGAGCGGGAACAGACCGTTTTGGCCCTCTACTACGAACACGACCTCAACCTCAAAGAGATCGGGGCGGTATTGGGGGTGAGCGAATCGCGCGCCTCTCAACTCCTCTCATCGGCAATTGCGCGCATCCGTGCCGAGCTTCTCGGCACGTTGCGGCAGAAGCAGCCGCGGGGGCGACCGCGGCCATCCTCCGTGCCGACCCAGAGCGACTAAGGAGTGGGCATGAGGGGCGATTTCACCACCGTCGTCGGACTCATCCTTGGGGTGGTCGCGATTGTCGGCGGCTTCGTCACCGAAGGGGGGCACCCGCTGTCGCTCATTCAGGTGGGGGCGTTTCTCATCGTCTTTGGCGGCACCTTTGCCGCGCTCTTTGTCCAGACCCCCTGGCCGATCCTGGTCGATGCGATGAAGATGTTGCGCTGGCTCTTCGCCCCACCGGTCGACAACCCCGAAGAGTGGATCGGCAAAGCGGTCGAATGGGGGCGCACCGCCCGGCGCGAGGGACTTTTGGCGCTCGAGATCAAGATCGCGAGCGAGACCGATCCCTTTGTCCGCAAGGGGCTGCAGCTCCTCGTGGATGGCATCGAACCGGAACGGATCCGCGAGGTGCTGACGACCGAGATCGAGGTGCTGGACGAGCAGTACAAGGTACGGGCGAAAGTGTGGGAGTCGGCGGGCGGTTACGCGCCGACGATCGGGATCATCGGCGCGGTGCTCGGGCTCATCCACGTGATGGAGAATTTGGCCGATCCCGCTCAGTTGGGAAGCGGGATTGCGGTGGCCTTCGTCGCGACGATCTACGGGGTCTATTCGGCGAATCTGCTCTACATTCCGATCTCCAAGAAGCTCCTCACCTACGCCTCTGAACTGATCCTCACCCGCCAGATGTTGGTCGAAGGGTTTGTTGGTATTTGCGCAGGTGAAAACCCCAGACTTGTCGAGGGGATGATGCGCAGCTTCCTCCCGGGGAGCGAGAGCAGCGAAGAGGCCACTTAGGGGGGTGGCGATGGCGCGATTGCGGCGTAAAGCGGAAGAGCACGAAAATCTCGAACGGTGGTTGGTGAGCTACGCCGACTTCATCACGCTCCTCTTTGCCTTTTTCGTCGTGATGTATTCGATCTCCTCGGTCAATGAAGGAAAGTACCGGGTGCTCTCCGAATCGATCTACGAGGCGTTTCGCCCGGGGGTTCTTTTGCCCAAACACGAGGGGTCACGGGACAGTTCGACGGTTCCGGCGGTGGTGAGCGGGTTGCCGCTCGCGGTGAAACGGCGAGGTGGCGATGAGGGGAGGAGTGAAACGGCCGAAGAGGCGCGGATGAGGTCGGCGCTCGAAACCACCGCGACGACGGCAAAGAGCGTGCGGGAGGCGCTCGCCCCGATGATCGCGAGCGGTGACGTCCAGGTGAGCGAAGGGGCGTTTGGGGTGACGATCGACGTCGGTGCCGAGATTCTCTTCCCGAGCGGCTCGGCCACCCTCTCGCCCGTGGCCCTTTCGGCGTTGCGGCCCATTGCCCGAGTGTTGGCCGATAGCGGTGACTTTCCCATCACCGTCGAGGGGCACACCGATAACGTACCGCTTCGCCCAGGGGGGGCGTTCCCTTCGAACTGGGAGCTTTCGGCAGCCCGCGCGGCCGCAGTCGTTCGTCTCTTCGTCCAAGAGGGGGTGGCAGCCCATCGCCTGGCCGCGGTGGGGTACGCCGATCAGCGGCCGATTGCCGATAACCTGACGCCGCAGGGGCGCGCCCGTAATCGCCGCGTGACGATTCGCCTCGAGACGATGGCGGGGTTAGAAGAGCGGGCCACCCCGCCGGCAACAGCACCGGCGAGCGCCTCTGTGCCGCTTACCGGTTCGAGCATTCTGCCGCCGTCGCTCGGATTGCCTCGGGAATGAGCTTCGGGCCACGATAGATAAGCCCGGTGTAGAGCTGCACGAGGGTCGCGCCTGCGGCCAACTTCGCGCGCGCGTCGTCCCCCGAGAGGATCCCGCCGGCGGCGATGATCGGGATCTTGCCGGCCAAAGCACGGGCGAGGATCCGTACCACCTCGGTGCTGCGGGCAAAGAGCGGTGCGCCCGAGAGCCCCCCACTCTCGTTCCCATGGGGCAGCTGCTCGACCCCCGCGCGCGAGGTGGTGGTGTTGGTCGCAATGACCCCGTCGATCTCAAACGCCCGCAGCGTCTCGGCGATCGCCGCGATCGCGTCGTCGTCGAGATCGGGGGCGATTTTGACGACCAACGGGGTCCGTTTACCGTTCACCGCCTCCAGCCGCACGCTCTCTTCGCGCAACCCCCCCAAAAGCGCGGTGAGCGCCTCCCCCTCTTGGAGCGACCGCAACTGCTGGGTGTTGGGCGAAGAGATGTTGATCGTGATGTAGTCGGCAACCTCCCAGACTGCTTGCATCCCCAGACGGTAATCGTTGAGCGCCTCCTCGAGTGGCGTCGTCGCGTTCTTGCCGAGATTGATGCCCAGGATTCCCCGGAAGCGGCGGTCTTTGACGCGCGCGACGAGCGCAGCGACCCCGTCGTTGTTGAATCCCATGCGGTTGATGAGGGCGTGGGCTTTGGGCAGGCGAAAGAGGCGTGGTTTGGGGTTGCCTGGCTGGGGCCGCGGCGTGACCGTCCCCACCTCGATCGCGCCAAAGCCGAAGTGGGCAAGCCCATCGACCGCGATGCCGTTTTTGTCGAGTCCAGCCGCAAGTCCCACGCGGTTGGGAAAGCGCAGCCCCATCACCGTGACCGGCGCCGCTTCAGGCGGAGGAGGAGGAGGGATGAGCTGCCCGAGCCGACTCAGGAGGTGGAGGGAGAGTTCGTGCGCGCGTTCCGGGTCGAGGGAGAAAAGCAGGGGGCGAAGGAATGCGTAAGGGATCGGTAACGACATGGGGGTGGGTCAGCAGAAGCGTTGCGGCCATTTTATCGCGAAGCGGTCGCGATCCCCAATGGGTGGTGGTCGATCGCCAGCCACTCGCTGTCGTGCCCCGGGCAGAAGAGTTCGGCGGGGCGAAAACGGGACTTGTAGGCCATCTTGGCGCTCGCGGCAATCCAATAACCGAGGTAGAGGTAGCGCATCCCGGCGCGCTTGGCTTGGGCGATCTGCCAGAGAATCGCATAGGTACCGTAGGAGGCGTGGGGCTCTTCGGGTTCGTACCAGGTGTAGACCGCAGAGAGGGCGTCGGGGAGCACATCGATGAGCGAGACCATCTTGAGGGTGCCGTCGCGGGTGCGAAACTCGACAAGACGCGTATCGAAGGGGCTTGAGAGAAGGAACTCGCGGTAGCCCTGTTCGCTCGCCTCCGCTTCGGCGAGCTCGTGGCGGATCGTCACATAGCGGCGATAGAGGTCGTAGTGCTCAGGGGAGAAAGCGAGCGGCCGCTCCTCTGCAATGAGCGTTCTCCCCAACCGGCTCATTGTCCGGCGTTGCGCGCGGTTGGGCTGAAAACGGGTAACGGGAATGCGCAGCGAGAGGCAGGCGCGGCAGTTGTCGCACTGGGGGGCGTAGAGGTGGTCGCCGCTGCGCCGAAAGCCGCGCTGAATCAGCTCCTGGTAGTCGAAGAGGGTGAGCTCGGTAAAGGGGAGGATGACGCGCGAGCGGGCGGTCCGGTCCGGGAGGTAGGGGCAGGGGTAGGGGGCGGAGGCGTACCACCCCCACCGCTCTTGGGGGGTGACCAAGCGACCGTGCTTCATGCGCTCACCTCGTCGCGGCGGGGAACGGCGGTTGAGGGGTGGAGCCACTTTTCGAGTTCGGTGACGAGCGCCTCGCCCGAGAGAGTGGCGTCGCGCTGCCCCCCATCCGGGAGTGCCCGGCGTGACCAATCCTGCGGTTGCGGGTGGCTGCCGATCGCGGCCGCGAGCACCGTTTCGAACCCTTCGCGGGCGATCGTCTTGCCACCCATAAACTCAAGGTGCGGGGTGCTCATCTGGCAATCGATCAGCACGATCCCCCGCTCGAAGCTCTCGAGCACGAGCCGCGCGAGCGCCACTTTCGACGCGTCGCGCGTCAAGTGGAACATCGACTCACCGAAAAAGATCCGGTCGAGACAGACGCCGTAGAGCCCGCCGACGAGCCGCTCATCAATCCACACCTCGACGCTGTGGGCAAAACCGCGGTGGTGGAGCGCCTCATACGCTCGGATCATCTCGGGGGTGATCCAGGTCCCTTCGCTGCGGACGGTCGCGCAATGGCGCACCACAGCGGTAAAAGCGGTATCGACCCGTGTGAGGAATCCCCCGTGTTTGAGGCGCTTTTTGAGCGAACGGTGGAGGCGAAACGCTTCAGGCAAAAGGACCATCCGCGGCGAAGGGCTCCACCAGAGAATCGGCTCGCCCTCTTGGTACCAGGGGAAGATCCCGCGCCGGTAAGCGGTGATGAGCCACGCGGGGGTGAGTGCCCCCCCTGCGGCGATGAGGCCGTTCGGTTCGGTGAGCGCCGACGCGGTCGGCGGAAAATGGGGCGGGGCGTTGGGGTCAAGCCACGGGATCATGGTACGATCAGCCTTTGGGCTGAGGTCATGCAAAGGGGATTGTGCCATGAAAAGGGTGGTGCCGGCGCTGTGGGGTTTTGCTCTGTTTTGGAGTGTCGCGCAAGGGGCCTATGGCGAGGAGATCGGCGAGGTGTCGACGGTCTGGAAACTGATCGGTCCGAACCACAAGATCGTCGTCGAGGCCTTTGCGGACCCCGACGTCGACGGGGTGGTCTGTTACGTTTCGCGCGCGAAAAGCGGCGGGATCAAAGGGGCGGTCGGGATTGCCGAGGATCCGTCGGATGCGTCGATCGCCTGCCGGCAGGTGGGGCCGATCCGCTTCAAACGCCCGTTGCCGAAGCAGGATTCGATCTTTTCCGAGCGCGCGTCGCTGATCTTCAAGAAGGTGCAGGTGGTGCGGATGGTCGACCGCGCCCGCAACGTCCTTGTCTATTTGACCTACTCCGACCGCCTGATCGAGGGGAGTCCGAAGAACAGCGTCACTGCGGTTCCTGTGGGGGATCAGCCGATCCCCCTCAAGGAGTGACTCAAGCCGGTTTTTTGCCACCCGTGAGCTTCAAGAACTTCTCCATCAGCTGCTCTTTGGTCTCACGGTGTTCGGGGTCGACGATGATGCAGTCGACGGGGCAGACCTGCTGACATTGCGGCTCGTCATAGTGGCCGACACATTCGGTGCATTTGTTCGGGTCGATCTCGTAGATCTCATCCCCTTGGTAGATCGCGTTGTTAGGGCACTCGGGCTCGCAGACGTCGCAGTTGATGCACTCTTCGGTGATTTTCAAAGCCATGTGATTACTCCTAGGGATTGGGGGAGAAAGAAGCCACTCTTTGTTGCAGGTATTTGAGCGCCGCCGGGGTGACAAAACGCGAGACATCGCCACCCAGTCGGGCGATTTCGCGCACCATCGTGCCGGAGATGAACATAAATTCGTCGGCGGGCGTCAAGAAGACCGTTTCAATCTCTGGGTAGAGTTTGCGGTTCATCCCGGCCATCTGAAACTCATATTCGAAGTCGGAAACGGCGCGAAGGCCACGGAGGAGGATCCGCGCGCCGTTCGCGCGCAGGAAATCGACCAGAAGCCCGTCGAATCCCACGACCGTGACGTTGGCGAGGTCGGCAAGCGACTCGCGGGCGATCGCAACCCGCTCCTCGAGTGTGAAGAGCGGGTTCTTTCCGTGGCTGCGCGCAACCGCGACGATGAGCTCAGGAAAGAGTCGGGCGGCGCGCCGGACCAAGTCTTCGTGCCCTTTGGTGAGCGGGTCAAAGGTACCCGGATAGACCACTTTGACGTCACAGCCCATCGTCGTTGTCCGTTCCTTGCGATGAACGCTTGAGGAGATGGTAATGCACCTGCCCGGCGCTCCCCGCTTTGACCACCTGCCACGCCCCGAGCTGCACGATCGGCCGTTCGGCCTCGGCATAGATCGCGCCGTCGGCTTTCACCAGACGGTCGAGATGGGGCGTGAGCCGCTCGAGCCAGCCCGCGTGGTAGGGAGGGTCAAGGAAGAGGAGATCGACCGGTTCCGACCATGAAGTTGCGCATTGTAACGCATCGCGGGGGAGAACGACCACCCTTTCGGGAGCAAGCTTTTTCGCCCACTCCGCAAGCGCGGCAGCGACGTGGCGATTCTTTTCCACCAGGGTGACGCGGCTTGCGCCGCGCGAAGCGGCTTCGAACCCGAGCGCGCCGCTTCCCGCGAAGAGGTCGAGGCAGGAGAGCCCCTCTAACCGCTGCCCAAGCCAGTTGAAGAGGATCTCGCGAACGCGGTCCGGCGTCGGGCGTAGCCCCAGCCGCTCGGGGAAGGTGATGCGGCGGCTGCGCCACTCGCCGCCGATGATCCGGATCTGCCCCATCGCGGTTACCGTTGGGGGGCGGCGCGATGCGCCGCGGGTTGCGACGCCGCAGCAGGCGCGGGGGATTGGTTCGCCGCGTCGCCGCTTCCCCCCACGCGCACCCAGACGAGCGCTCCCAGGTTCACCCGGCGGCGAAAGGCGGCGCGCACCGCGTCAGCGGTCACTGCGCGAATGGCCTCCGGGTAGCGCGCGAGCCAATCGGGGGGAAGGCGGTAGAAATTGACGACGGAGAGGAACGAGGCGAGCTTGCGGTTCGAGTCGAGCCGCAGGCCAAAACCGTCGGCGAGCGCCTGGATCGCGAGCGTCACCTCCTCAGGCTTCGGCCCCTCGCTGAGAAAGCGCTCGAGCGTCGCCGCGACCACCTCACGCGCCGCATCGGCGTGACGGCCGCGGGTCTGCAAGCGGATCACGAACGGTCCCGGTTGCGCCTGCGGTTCAAGCGCACTATAGACGCTGTAGGCGTAGCCGCGCGACTCCCGCACCTCATGCATCAGGCGTGAGCTGAAGCTCCCGCCTCCCAAGATCCAGTTGCCTACGAGCAGCGGAAAGTAGTCGGGATCGTCGCGCGTGATCAGCGGCATCCCGATCGCCCAGTGGGTCTGCTCCGACGGGTGGTCGATCGCGATCGTGCGTCCCGCCTGATCCAAGCGCGCGGTCACCGCAGGAAGGGGGGGGAGCGGCTCACCAGCCGGAAGCGCGGCGACGACCGTTTCGGCGAGCGCTTTGGCTTCTTCGCGGGTCAGTGCCCCGACGATGGTGACGGTGGCCGAGGCGCGGGTGTAGTGGCGGCGAAAAAAGTCGATGACATCGTGACGGGAGAGCGACGCGAGCGATTCGACGGTGGCGAGTTGCCCGTAGGGGTGGTTGGGGTAGATCGCTGCGGCGAGAGCCCGTTCGGCGAGCACCTCGGGACGGGTGAGCGCCTCTTTGAGCCCGGCGATCGCCCGCGCCTGTTCGCGGGCGAAGACCGCATCAGGGAAAGCGGCGTCGCTGAGGAGTTCCGCAACAAGGCGCGCAGCGGCGGTGCGGATCTCGGGTTGCGCGAGCGTCCGCCACGAGAGGGTCGCGCGATCCTCCTCGACCCCGCCGCCGAGGTCCGCGGCGAGATCGGCAAAGGCTTCGGCGATCGCCTGCTCGTCGCGGCGCGACGTCCCCGCGGTGAGGAGCGAGCGCGTGAGTCCCGCCAACCCCGCTTTCCCTGCCGGGTCGCGGCGGCTTCCAGCGTCGAACGAGACGACGACGTCGACGATCGGGACCCCGGGGCTCGCGATGAAATCGACCGGGACACCGGCAATGGTTAGGCGGTCACTCACCGGCGCGGCGTGGCCGACACTGCTGGCGCTGAGCGCGACGAAGAGCGCAAGGAGTGCGCTCTGCAGCCACCCTGCGACGCGGGCGGTTGGGTTGATGAGCTTCATGAGGTTCCGGGCGAATCGAGCGAACATTCTCATCCTCTCTTCTCCTCGCGGTGCTGGGGGGATTGTACGGCGGGCGAATCGCGGTCGGCGCTCGCCTCAGCCGCTTCTCTCCGGGGAAGGACGTCGACGCGGGTGCGCTGCTCAGGGGCGAACCACCGCCGCGCCGCCTGCTGCACCTCTTCTGGGGTGACGGTCTGCACGAGGCGAACGAAGCGGCTCTCCGCGTCGAAAGGTAGCCCGATTGCGCGCGCCATGCCAAGCTGCATCGCCTGTCCCATCAGGGAGTCGCGCTGGTAGATCTGGTGCGCCTCATACTGGCGCAGGACGCGCGCGAGCTCTTGAGGGGAGACCCCCTGCTCTGCGATTTGAGTGATCGCTGCGGTGAGCTTTTCGGCGAGGAGGTCGGGGGAGACACCCGGTGCCGCTTGGGCGTCGAGCACGAAGACGCCGGGGCCACGCCCCATCACGTCGGCGCTTGCCGAGACGGAGACGGCGAGTTTCTCTTGTTTGACGAGCGTGCGCGGGAGCCGCGCGCCGTCAAAGCCGTCGAGCACTGCGGCAAGGGCCACGAGCGCCGCGACGTCGCGGTCGCGGTCGGGGTCCTGCAGCGCGGGGATTTTCCACGCGAGGGTCACTGTGGGGAGTTCCGTTTTACCGAACACCACCGCGTGGCGGGGGCCGGCTTGCGGCGGTTCATCGGTGCGGGTGCGGCTGGTGACCGGCGGAACCGGTCGGGAGGGCAGCGCGCCGTAGATCCGCTTTGCCTCGGCGATCACCGCTTGGGGGGCGACATCGCCCACCACCACCAGATGGGCGTTGTTGGGCGCGTACCAGTTGGCGTACCACGCTTTGACGTCATCAAGGGTCAGCCGCGCGAGGTCGGTCGGCCAGCCGATTACCGGGTTACGGTAGGGGTGGGCGAAAAAGAGGGTCGCCATCAACGTCTCTTGGCCAAGCGCCTCAGGGACGTCGTCGGTGCGCAGTTTCCGCTCCTCAATCACCACGTCGCGCTCTTTGCGGAACTCCTCGGGGTCGAAGGCGAGGTTCGCCATCCGGTCGGCCTCGAGCGCCATCACCGTCGTAAGCCCCTGCGGCGGAATCTGCTGAAAGTAGGCGGTGTAGTCGCGGCTGGTGAAGGCGTTGTCGCGCCCGCCGAGCGCCGCAATGCGCCGGTTGAATTCGCCCCCGGGCACCGTGGGGGTCCCTTTGAACATCATGTGTTCAAAGAGGTGGGCGACGCCGCTTTTGCCAGCCGGTTCGTCGACGGCGCCGACATCGTACCAGACCATGTGGACGACCGACGGGGCACGGTGGTCGGGGAGCACCAGAACCTCCATGCCATTCTCGAGATGCGCTGTGACCACCGGCGGGTCCGTTGTCGCAGGAGCGCTCGGGGGTGCTGCACGCTCTGCCCAACTGCTTCCCGTGAATGCGCCAACCAACGCAAGAAGTGCCAACCCGCTTTTCATGCCTCATTCCTTCTCAATGGTGGTTTTCCGTGCCGATTCCTGGCGCGATCGTTTAGAATCTTACCGTTCGACGGGGAAAAGGACAAAAGGTTCGCAATGGGCAACACATCCTCGGAGCGGCGCTCGTGGTTCCAACGGTTGAAGGAGGGGCTCTCCCGCACCCGGTCGCAGTTGGCGTCGCTCTTTACCAAGCGGAAAATCGACGAAGCGCTTCTCGAGGAGCTGGAGACGACGCTGCTCACTGCCGACTGCGGTGTCGCGGTGACCGAGACGCTGATGGCGCAGATTCGCCACCGCATCAAACGCGACCGCTTGGACGATGGTGAAGCGTTGCGCGAGGTGCTCGCCGAGGAGCTCGAAACGCTTCTCAAACCGCTCGAAGCGCCGCTTGCGGTTGACGCCGCGAAGCCCTTCGTGATCATGGTCGCGGGGGTGAATGGCGCGGGGAAGACGACGTCGATCGGGAAACTCGCCCGCTGGTTTCAACGTCAAGGCAAGCGGGTGATGCTGGCTGCGGGCGACACCTTTCGTGCTGCAGCGCGTGAGCAGCTGGAGATTTGGGGCGAGCGCAACGGGGTGCCGGTGATCGCGCAAGAGAAGGGGGACCCGGCAGCCGTGGCGTTCGACGCGGTTCAGGCGGCGAAAGCGCGCGGGATCGACGTGCTGATCGTCGATACCGCCGGGCGGCTTCCCACCCAGCTCCACCTCATGGAGGAGATCGCCAAAGTTCGGCGGGTGATCCAGAAAGCGGAGCCGTCGGCGCCGCACGAGGTCCTCTTGGTGCTCGACGCCAACATCGGCCAGAATGCGATCACCCAGGCCGAGGCGTTTGACAAGGCGATCGGGGTGACCGGTTACATTCTGACGAAGCTCGACGGCACCGCCAAAGGGGGGGTGATCGCGGCGCTCGCGCAACGGCTTCCCAAACCTGTCCGGTTCGTCGGCGTCGGCGAAGGGGTTGATGACCTGCGCCCCTTCGTCGCCCGCGACTTTGTCGCCGCGCTCGTTGGCCTTGAGCGCGAAGCGTAAGCGGGCGCGATGATCCGTCTGGTTGCGCTCACCTATGAACCTGCGCCAGGGGTGGCGATTCTCAACGGGGTGTCGCTTACGATCGCGCGCGGCGAATGGGTCTGGCTTCGCGGCGCGCGGCACGCCGGAAAGAGCACGCTCTTGCGGATTCTCGCGGCACTCACCCGGCCGACTTCCGGCGAGGTGTGGTGGGATGAGGTGCCGCTCTTGCAACTCCCCGCCCGTGCGCTCTCCTTCTGGCGGCGGCGGGTCGGCACCCTCTTTGCCGAGTGGCCGCTCCTTCCCCAGCGACCGGTCGTCGACTCGGTCGCACTCCCGCTCCTCGCGGTCGGTTACTCCCGGAAAGAGGCGTTGGCGCGGGCGCGTCGCCTGCTGGAAGAACTGGGGTTACGGGAGGAGGCGGAGCTTCTTCCGGCGCAGCTCTCGGGTTCGGAACGGCAAGTGGCGCTGTGGGCGCGGGCGGTGATCCATGCTCCGATGCTGCTCCTCCTCGATGAGCCGACCGGTGGGGCGTGTACCGAGACGGCGATCCGCCTGTGGCGGTGGATTGCCGCGGCCCATCGAGCGGGGACGACGGTGATCGTCGCCACCGGTTCCGATCTTCCCCTTCTCCATGAGCAGCCGGTCCGCCGGGTGACCTTGTTGCGTGGCCAAGTGGTCGAGGATCCCTCACGATGAGCGTGCGGCGGTTTCTCGCAAGCCTCCCCCCAATTGGGCCCGCGTGGGCCATGGGGGTTGCTGCGGCGCTCTTCGTGCTCACCAGTAGCGTTTTGGCGATCATTGCTGCGTGGTTGATCGGGCAACGCGACGATTTTGCGGTGGTGGTGATCTTGGGGCTGAACGCCGACCGCGAAGCCGAGGCGCTGGTTGCCAACGCCGATCGCGCCCAATGGCGGGAGGTCACCCGTGTTGCGCCCGAGTCGCTCCGTCTTCTCCTCAGCAGCTCCGGGGAAGAGGGGTCGTCCCCGCAGCTCCCCCCGGTGGTGCGGTTGGTTCCCCAAGGGTGGGAGCGCGAGAGGATCGTCGAAGCGGTGCGCCTGCTGCAGGGGCAACCGGGGGTTCGCCGGGTGATCTTCGACGTGCAGTGGCTCGAACGGTGGGAGGCATGGGCGCGGTGGGGGAGGGGGATCGGCGTCGGGGCGCTTCTGCTCCTGGGGCTCCTCTTCGCGGGCGCTTCGGGGGCGCTGATCGGCTGCTGCCGGGCGCAGGTGGCCGACGAGTGTGCGCTCCGTTTTCTCCACGGCGGCGGGCGCGCCTTTGTCCTCGCTCCCTTGTGGCGTCAGGTGGCGGTCGCGGCTGTGATCGCAGCGGTGGTCGCTGCGGTGACGGTGGGGGTTTCACTGGCGGTGATCGATTCCCTGGTGCAGGGGTGGCTTGGGGCTTACGGGATGACGCTGGAGCGCGTCACCGCAACGATCGGGGGACAATGGGGGATCAATGACCTGCCCGCGCGGGCGCTTCCTTCCCTATTGGTGATGGTTGCGGCGCTGGTTGCGATGCTTCCCGCTATTGCAGCGTTGGCGTACCCTCAGCGATGGGTTCTCCCCGCGATCGCGAAGCAGTAGGATCGCGACTGGAGCCAGTCGATGAGGGTGTAAGATGAGTTTTGTGAGGGCTCAGATGTCTGAAACAGAAACGATTCGTCTCACCGAGTGGGCACATGGTGGGGGTTGCGGGTGCAAAATTGCGCCGGCGGTCCTTGAGCGCCTGTTGCGCACGATTCCGCCGACCTTTGCCCCCCCGGAGTTGCTCGTCGGGTATGACACCACCGACGACGCCGCGGTGTGGCGGCTCAATGACGACCAGGCGCTGGTTGCGACGACCGATTTCTTTCTGCCAGTGGTCGATGATCCGTTCGATTTTGGTGCAATCGCCGCAACGAATGCCCTCTCCGACGTCTACGCGATGGGGGCGCGGCCGATTTTGGCGCTCGCGGTGGTGGGGATGCCGGTTGGGAAACTGCCCGAGGCGGTGATCGCGAAGATCCTCGAAGGGGGGGCGACGGTCTGCCGCAACGCCGAGGTGGCGCTTGCCGGCGGCCACTCGATCGACTGCGTCGAGCCCTTCTATGGGCTCGTGGCGCTGGGGCTTGCCCACCCGCAACGGATCACCACCAACGCCGGCGCACAGCCGGGCGACCGTTTGATCCTCACGAAACCGCTCGGGATCGGCATCCTCTCCGCTGCGCTGAAAAAAGGGGTACTGAGCAGCGACGCCTACGCCGAAATGCGCCGATGGACGACGCTCTTGAACCGCGTTGGGGCGCTCCTTGCCGAGGATCCTGCCGTTCATGCGGTCACCGACGTCACCGGTTTCGGCCTGGCCGGACACGGGTGGGAGATGGCGCGGGCAAGCGGCGTTGCCGTGCGCCTCCATGCGGCGAAGATCCCGGTGCTTCCGGCAGCGCTCCATTATCTCCAGGAGGGGATCTCCACGGGGGCAGCTACGCGCAACTGGCAGAGTTACGGCGAGGCGGTCGACCTCTCGGCGATGAGTGATGCGGAGCGCGAGCGGTGGCGCCAAGTGGTGACCGACCCGCAGACGAGCGGGGGGCTTCTCATCGCGTGTGCGCCTGAGGCGGTCGACCGGGTCCTTGCCCTGATCCGTTCGAGCCAGGGAACGGAAGGGGCGGTGGTGGGCGAGGTGGTCGCGGGCTCCCCCCACGTCGCGGTGGTTCCGTGATGCGCGCCGATCGCTTGGATGCGGGGTGGGGGCGGCGGGCGCTGCTTGTCATCGTCCCGATTCTCGCACTCTGGGGGTTGGTGTTGGTGCTGAAGCTCACCCCCGCCTTTTTTGCCGGGGTGCTCACCTTTGGCGCGTCGCACGCGATGACCCAGCGCTTTGCCCGCCACGCCACCTTTGCCCGCCACGCCCGCCTCTACTCGGCTGCGGTCGTCGCGGTGGTGACGCTCCTGTTCATTGCCGGGCTCGTCGAATTCGCCCTCTGGACGCCGCAGGCGTTGCCGAAACTCTTTCGCCAGCTTGCGACGACACTCGAGCAGGTGCGCACACTACTCCCGGCGTTGGCGGGTTTTATTCCCGATTCGATCGACGCGCTGCGGCAAGAGGCGATCCATTGGCTCAGAGCCAACGGCGCAGCGGTCCAGAGCTGGGGGCTCCACACCGCGCGCGGGATCGGTTACGTGATCCTCGGGATGATCGTCGGGGGGTTGGCCGCTGTCCAGGTCGCGTGGCACGAGGAGGAGGCAACCGAGGCGCAGAAGGTTTCGCCACTGGTGCAGAGAATCACCAGTTTCATGCGCGAGCTGGTGGCCAGTTTCACCCAGGTGGTCTTCGCCCAGGTGAAGATTTCGCTTGTCAATACGGCACTGACCTCGATCTTTCTTCTGGGCATTCTGCCGCTTCTCGGGCGCACCTTGCCGCTTACGCCGGTCCTTATCGTCGTCACCTTCGTCGCCGGACTCTTGCCGGTTGTGGGGAACCTCATCTCCAATACGGTCACGACCCTCGTTGCGCTCAGCGTCTCGGTGATCGACGCGGCGCTCGCGTTGGGGTGGCTCGTCTTCATCCACAAGCTCGAGTACTTTCTCAACGCCCACATCATCGGCAACCGGATTCACTCCCACGCGTGGGAGATTTTGACAATGATGATCGTGCTCGAAGCGGCCTTTGGCGTTGCCGGGGTAGTGAGCGCGCCGGTGCTCTACGCGCAGTTGAAGAGCGCGTTGCGCCGCGAGGGGTTGCTCTGATGGCCGATTGACGCTTGAAGCTCAGTTCAGTTGCACCCCACGAGCGGCGCGATCGCCGGCCAGACGGTGTCGAGCAGCAGCGGTTGGGCGGCGGCGGTGGGGTGGAGCCCGTCGGCCTGGAAGGCGTCGCGCGAGAGCGCAATCGGCGCAAGGAGGAAGGGGACGAAGCCCGCGACACGCTTCTCCTTCGCCACCTCAGCGAAGGTTGTGGCAAACGCGCTACTATAGTCTGGCCCGAGGTTGGGGGGAATCGCCATCCCGACGAGCACCACCGCGGCACCCGCCCGGTGGGCGGCGTCGATCATCGCTTCGAGGTTTGCCCGCATCGCGCGGAGCGACAACCCCCGCAGTCCGTCGTTGGCGCCGAGCGCGAGCACAACCACCTGCGGGTGGTGCCGCTCGAGGAGCTGCGGCAGCCGCATCCGTCCGCCGCTCGTCGTCTCGCCCGAGATACTGGCATTGACCACCTGCCAGGGGGACGGGCAGGCGCGCAGCCGCTCGGCCGCGAGATCGACCCAACCCTCCCCTGGGCGCAACCCGTAGCCCGCGGAGAGGCTATCCCCCAAAACGAGCAGCGTCGCCGCTTGAGGGGTCTCTGCGGCCTGGAGCCTTGCGGCGGGAACGAAAAGGGCCACCGCCAGACCAAGGGTCAGAAGACGGCGGCGCGAAAGAGGAGAAAAAACCATGATCGCAGCGATCCACCTCAACAAAACGGTTACTTTGCCCACGGGTGAGCCTTTGACGCTTCTCAACGACGTCCACTTTACCATCGGCGACGGCGAGTCGGTCGCGATCGTCGGCCCGTCGGGGTCGGGAAAGACGACGCTCCTGGCGCTCCTTGCGGGGCTCGATCGTCCGACGAGCGGACAGGTGGTGGTCGACGGGTGTGACCTCACCGCGCTCGACGAAGAGGGGCGGGCGCGGTGGCGGCAACAGAACGTCGGGTTTGTCTTTCAGGATTTCCAGCTGCTTCCCCACCTCACCGCGTGGGAGAATGTCGCGCTGCCGCTCTGGCTCAAAGGGGAGCGGGATGCCGAGGAGCGAGCGACGCGCTGGCTCGAACGCGTCGGTTTGGGCCGCCGCCTCGACCATCGCCCCGAGTCGCTCTCGGGGGGTGAGCAGCAGCGGGTAGCGCTGGCGCGCGCCTTTGCCACGGCGCCCCGCTACCTCTTTGCCGATGAGCCGACCGGCAACCTCGACGCAGCGACCGGCGAGCGGGTGATCGAACTCCTCTTTGCCCTCGGTGACGCGTCGGGGGCGACGTTGATTCTCGTCACCCACGACCCGGCGCTTGCCACCCGCTGCAGCAGGCAGTTGCGTCTCCATGACGCCGCTATTCTTTGAGAAGAGTTTCGCGTACCGCCCGCGCGGTGCTCCAACCGCTCGCCGCCGCCCCCTCTAAGCCCGGGAGCGCCTCCTCGGGCGGCAACCATTCGCCGGAAAGCCAAAGGTTGGGGGCGACCTCGACCGGTTTCGCGACCGGCTGCGGAAGGGGAGCAGGCGTCCCCCAGCGGGGGATCTCGGGCCAGCGCGCGAGGCGCTCGCGCAGCGCCGCAAGCGCATCGGGTAGCAGCGTCGCAGCGGCAGCGGGGGGGGTGGCGATCACGACCGCGCGCGCCCAGAGCGCCTCCCCTGGCGTGACGACCCGCCACCCCTTCGTCTCAGGAAGCACGGCGGTGACGGGGGTCGCGACCGCAACCGTTTGCCCCAACCGCCCGATGCTGCGGGCGAGTGCCACGGCGAACCACTCGCTCGGCAGCTCATCGACCCGCCACGCGGCGCGCTCGTCTCGTGCGGCAAAGAGGATCGCGCGCAGAAGTGGCGCAAAGCGCGACCAGGTGAGGGTAGTGAGCGACTCCCCCGCCCACGCTTCGGCGAGGGTCGCTAAATCGCTCACCCACCGCGAAGGGGGCTCAGCGCGCTCGACCCACGACGCGATCGGCGCCCCCGGCGATTGTCGTCCCCACCACGCGAGGCGCACGAACCACCACGGCGAGCGGAGCAGCGTCGGCCCACGCCACGGCGGCCAGAAGCGGGCGGCGCGCTGCCGCCGGAGTCCCTCGGCGTCATCGCCCCACGCGATGGGGGTTGCGCTCAGCGCCGCGCGCGACAGGGCACCCGCGGAGAGGAGCCGCTGCAGCACCGGGCTAGCGGCAAGCAAGCGGAGCTCCTTCTCGGCAAGCGTTGCAACCACCCCTCCCAGACGGGTCGTGCGCTCGACGAGGTGCACCGCGTACCCCCAGCGGGCGAGCCGCCACCCGCAGGTCAACCCTGCGGCGCCGCTGCCGATGATCACGATCCGGTTCAAAGCTGGTGCGCTCAAAAATGTGCGAGAGAGATGACCCAGATCACCGGTTGTGCAGGTGAGTGGGTCACTCGGGCGGCTACTCGGTCGTAATCATGCTGGCGGGGACCTCCGCGTTCACCGCGCGCTTGATCGCGGCGAAGATCGCCGAAAGGTTGCTCATCGTTGGATTGCCCGTGGTCGAGAGCATACGGTGCACGCTCTTGGCCGGCTTGTGGATCTCTTCAGCCAGGGACTCGAACCCGACTGTGGCATTTACGAGGTCACGCAGGATCAGTTTAGCCGTGTTAGGTTCACCGTTAATGAAGAGAGTGATTGCCTCATCCAGTAGTGCTTGTGCAAACGCCGGGTCGCTCTGAATGCGGGCTGCGACACTCTCTTTGAAATCACGGGTCAGTGCCATGGCTCACTCTCCTTCTTTCTTGGTTTGGGCTTTGCGGCGTTTGTATTCTTCCCATAAGGCAAGTGCCTTATCGATGTCCCTCTGTTGGCCTTTCTTGGTGCCGCCGCCGAGCAGGACAATGATCTGCAGACCGTCTTTGGCCAAATAGATGCGGTAACCTGGTCCCCAATCGATCTTGTACTCGCCAATGCCCCGGAACCACTCGACGTTTGATAGATTGCCCAGTTCGATCCGGGCAACAGCTACCCTTACCTTGGCTGCAGCGATCGGGTCGAGCGTAGCAAACCACTGCGCGTACGGACTGCTGCCATCAGATAGCAAAAGCTCTTTGACTTGGTAGCTCATTGGACCAATGGTAACACAAATGTTTCCGTCCATGCGTGCAATTGCGCGCGACAGGGTGCC
>NZ_BAAHXE010000012.1:0-52055 GCF_054657095.1 Hydrogenophilus islandicus
GCAAGCTTTCCTGCAGCGGATCGTCAATGGCGGCGGCCGGATCACGCGCGAATATGGGCTGGGACGAAAACGCACCGATCTGCTGATTGAGTGGCCGCTCGACCCCACCCAAGGGCTCTTTGGCCCGAAGCAGCGGGTTGTGGTGGAATATAAGCTGATCCACAACGGTAAAAACCCCGAGAAGGTGCTTGACGAAGGAATCGCGCAGGTTGCCGACTACGCCGACCGCGCGGGAGCGGAGGAAGCCTACCTTATCCTCTTTGACCGGCGCGAGAACCAACCGTCGGAGGCGCGCCTCTGGCAGCGGCAACTGCCCTGGCCCGACCACCCCGAGCGGCTGATCGGGGTGTGGGGGATGTGAGCAGCGCAAGAGCGCGAGTGCGCGCTTGCCCGAAACTGCAAGGAGATCAACCATGTCCAGCGTAGAGAGTCAGGGTTATTTTCTCCACCGCCCCGGGGAGCTCTCCCGTGGTGCGGTGCTCGACGTCGGCCTCAAATGTGTCCATTCCTGCCGCTTTTGCTACTACAGCTATCTTGACGGCAGCGAGGACCAGTTTCGTGGCATGCGCCGTGCCGAATTCCGCACGCTCGAGGAATGTAAGGAGATCCTCTGGCTGCTGGCGCAACAGGGTTTCGTCAATTTCGATGTCACCGGCGGCGAACCTACGCTGCATCAACAGATTGTCGAGATTACGCGCTACGCGCACCAGGAGCTCGGTCTCAAGGGCCGGATCATTACGCTCGGCCAGTACCTCATGCGCCGCATGAAAAACTGCCAGCATGAGCGGCTCATCGATGACCTGCTCGAAGCGGGTCTCGTCAATCTCCTCTTCTCGATGCACGCCGTGGATGAGGCGCTGTTCCATAAATTGACAGGCGAATCCTGGGACAAGCAGCGCTGCGCCATGAATTACCTCGACGAAAAGGGTTTCCAGTTTACGACCAATACCACAGTGGTGGAATGGAATTACCGCCAACTGCCCGATATCGCGCGCGAGATTTTGCGGCATGGGATCTACCTGCACAACTTTATCGTCATGAACGCCTACTACGAATGGAACCGTGACGGTAGGGCCTTTGGTGTGCAAGCGCGCTACGCGGACATCTATCCCTACCTCCGCGAGGCGGTCGAGATCCTCGAAGAGAATGACGTCGCGGTCAATATCCGCTATGCACCGCTCTGCGCCGTGCGCGGTATGGAGAAGAACCTCGTCGGCATGGTCGGGGTGCGCTACGACCCCTACGAGTGGATGAACGCCGGCGGCCATTTCGGCGGCACACCCGCGCAGTGTGCCGCGCGCCTGCCGGTGCGCGAGGGCGAAATCGAGGACTATCTCGCTTATCGTCCCGTTGCGGCGCAGCACGAAAACGGCGTGCGCATTACTGGTGTGCGCGGCGCTAATCTCAAGCACTTCGCTGAGCCGTGCGCACGGTGTGCTGCGCGTGAAGTGTGCGACGGGATCGACCCGAACTACCTCAAAAATCACGGTCCAGATGAGTTCACCCCCTACGACACCCCTGAGCACGCTCCGCTGCACCGCGAACGTTACCGCTACCTCATGCCGTTCTTGGTCAAGACCGACCCTTACGTGGACATGAAGGCGGCGGTGAAGGAGGCCTTCGCCGCCTGGCGTCAGCGGGCTGTAACCCCACCGCCGGCTCACGACGTGTCCGCCTCGCTGCCCACCGCACAGCCTGAACCAACCGACGCAGCACCAGCGTCGAGCGTGCAGGTGGTGGCAGTGGAGGCTCCTGCGCCCAAAGTATCGGTCGTGATTACCTGTTACAACTACGGGCGTTATCTCACCGAGTCGGTGGGCAGCGTTCTTGCCCAAACCTTTCGCGACTACGAAATCATCGTTGTCGATGACGGCTCAACCGACGAGACTCCATCCGTTCTCGAAAGCATCATCGCTACCCATCCCGACGCGCCGATCCGCGTCATCCGCCAGCCTAACTCTGGGCAGCCAGCGTACGCACGTAACCGCGGGATCCGCGAAGCGCGCGGCGAATATATCCTGTGCCTTGACGCCGACGACATGATCGCACCCACGATGCTTGCACGCTGTGTCGAGGTGCTCGAGGCCGATCCGGCAGTCGCCATCGCTTACACCGACCGGCTCGATTTCGACGGGGTCACCCAGCTCGTCAGAGCTGCGCCCTATGACCCAGCGCGCTTACCCTATCAAAATCACATCTCTTACTGCGCGCTCTACCGCCGGCGGATCTGGGAGGAGATCGGCGGTTACCGTGACAACGTCAAGGGTTGCGAAGATTGGGACTTCTGGGTGGCGGCGTGCGCGCGCGGCTACTATGGGCGCTATATCCCTGAGCCGCTTTTTCTCTACCGCCGGCATGATACTGGTCTTTACCAGCACGCGCTCGCACACTTCGATAACAAGCGGGCGCAGATCATGCTCAACAATTCCAGCCTCTATCGCCCAGAGGATCTCGCCTGGGCGCGCGCGCAGCTCGCTGGTACCACGAAACGCTCAGCGGACGCGACGGCGGCGACTGTTTTCTACGCCAGCGCGGGCGACCCGCTCGTCAGCGTCGTGATCCCTTCGCACAATCGCCCTCGGCTGCTCGCTGATGCGCTCTCCTCGCTCGTCGCCCAAGACTACCCGAACTGGGAGGGGATTGTGGTCGCCGATAGTGGCGTGGACGTCGCGGCGATCGTCGAAGCCGCCGACCCCGAGCGTCGGCGCCTACGTTACTTCCGTCTGCCGCGTGCGCTCGGCCCTGGTGCGGCGCGCAACATGGCGCTCATGCTCGCGCGCGGCGAGATCATCTGTTACCTCGACGACGACGACCTCTGGCAGCCTGACCACCTCTCGACCGTGGTCGCGGCCCTAAGCGAACCGGGCTGTGACTTCGTTTATACCGACGCTCTGCTTGTCCCTGAGCGCGTCGAGCCTGACGGGCGGCGCATGGTGCTCGGCGCAGGTAGCAACCCCTTTGCGCATGATGACTTCTCGCGCGCGCGCCTGCTTGTCGCAAACTACATCCCGATCGACACCTGGGCGCACCGCTGGGCACTCGTGCGCAAGGCTGGTCTTTTTGACGAGCAGTTGCCGGAACTCGAGGACTGGGAATACCTCATCCGACTCGTTCGCCATACAACACCCCGGCACTTGGCACGCACTACGGTCGAAGTACGCATGCGCGAAGGGGCTGGAGATCAGCGCAACACGCGCCGCGACCACACCGAGACTTTTCGCGAGATCTACGCGCGCAGCCAAGATCTAGCTGCTGCCGAGCCTGATGTCGAGAGCGCGCGCGAAGCCTTCCTCGCAAGCCGTTTGGTCGCCGCCAAAGCTGCCCGATCGGCGGGTCCCGAGGAGGCCTATGCGCGTTGGTGTGAACGGCACACCCTCGAGGTCATCGACGGCGAACTCTTCGCTGAGCGCATGCTCACGCGCTGGACCTACCGCCCGCGCTTTCATCTACTTGTCATCGCGCGCCGCGGCAAGGAGGAGCTGCTTGCCGAGACATTCGATGCGCTTGCTACCCAGCTCTACTCCCACTGGGGCCTGACCATCGTCGCCGACTTCGATCCGCCTGCCGGCGCGCTCGAGGGCTCCGATGTGCCGATCGAGTGGCGTCGCGTCGATCCCGCGCGCCCGCTCGCTGAACAGATCAACGCCGCCGTTGCCGAGACCGAATCCGATTGGATCGCCTGGATTCCGGCGGGCCTACGCCCGGCACCGCATCTGCTGCTGCGCGCGGGTGACTATGCCAATCTCGATCCACGCTGGAAGCTCCTCTATACCGATTCAGATCATATCGACGTAGCAGGCCGACGGGTGCAACCCTGCTTTCGGCCTGACTTCAATCTCGATCTGCTGCGTTCGCAGCCCTATTTCGGCGAACTCCTGCTCGTGGCGCGACGAGCGTTTGACGCTGTGGGCGGCTTTCGCGGCGAATTCGCTGGGGCTGAGCAGTACGATTTGGCGCTCAGAGTGCTCGAACATTTCGGCGAGCAAGCCTTCGGGCATATCGACGACGTACTTTACTCCATGCCGGCCGATTGTGCCGGTCTCTTCGATGAATGCCAAGGGCGTGCGGCGCTTACCGAACATCTCGAGCGGCTCGGTATTTCGGCCGAGATCGGCGAGGGCCTTCTGCCTGGGAGCTTCCGTGTGGTTTACCGCCACGCAACTGAACCACTTGTCACGATCGCGATCTTTACCCGCGACAAGTTCAATTATCTCAAACCCTGTGTCGAGAGTCTCCTAGCTAAGACGCGCTATCCCCGCTACGAGCTCGTGATCGTGGACAACGCAAGCCGCGATCATAGTGTGCTCGCCTACCTCGAGTCGCTGCCAAAGCGCGACGCGCGAGTGCGTGTGCTGCGTTTTGAAGCCGATTTCAACTTCGCCGCGATGGCCAACTTTGCCGCCCGCGAAGCGCGCGGCGAATACCTTCTGTTCCTCAACAACGACACCCAGATCGTTCATGAGGAGTGGCTCGAACGTATGCTGCACCATGCGCAGCGCCCCGAAGTGGGTGCGGTCGGCGCGCGATTGGTCTTCCCCGAAACCAGCCAAATCCAGCACGCCGGAGTGGTGCTTGGCCTCAAAATCGTTGCCGGCCATCCGTTCGAGGGTCTCGATCTGCGCGACAGTGGCTATCTTGGGCGCGCGCAGCTCGACCAGAATTACTCCGCTGTGAGCGGCGCCTGCCTGCTTGTGCGTAAAACCCTCTACGAACAGGTCGGGGGGATGGATGAAGAGTGCTTCGCGTTTTGGTACAACGACGTCGATCTGTGTCTCAAGCTTGGCGCAGCCGGCTTCAAGATCGTCTGGACGCCCTATGCCACCGTGGTCCATCACGATGGGGCGACCCTGCGCCCGACTATTGCGCCGGGCAGCGCAGACCGTGTGCGGAATATCGAGCGCTACGAGCGCGAACTTGAGGCGATGATCGAGAGATGGCTGCCACGCTTGGCCCGCGACCCGGCGTACAATCGTCACCTGAGTCTCGTGCACAACGACTTCCGGGTCGAGCAAGACATCGTCATCAACTGGGACCCGCACTTCCACGACCGCCCGCACCTGCTTGGTCTTGCGCCGAGCGGCGGTAGTGGCGAGTACCGCGTCATCGCTCCGTTCCGGGTAGTCTCGCGCGCTGGTTTCGCCCAGACCGACGTGATCCAGGCACCGAACTTTCACCAGATGCGTATCCCGAGCGTGACTGAGGTGGCGCGCGCCGCGCCCGATGCGATGCTCTTTCATGCGGCGCTCTCCGACGGGGAGCTCTCGGCGATGGCACAGATCCGCCGCCATCTGCATGGAGTGCGACTTATCTACAGTCTTGACGATCTCGTCACCGATCTGCCACCCGGCTATCCGACCAGCCGTTACGCCTTTCCAGACATACGGCAACGGTTGCACCAAGCGCTTTCCTACTGCGAGCGCGCGATCGTCACAACCGAGCCACTTGCTGAACTCTTGCGCGACTACGGGGCGGAAGTCCATATCGTCCCGAATCTGATCGAACGGGCCCAATGGGAAGAGGCGCTCGCCATCGCCCGCACCCGTCGCCAAACCCAGCGTGGCACGCACCGGCGACCGCGTGTGGGTTGGGTCGGGACGCAACAAGACGAAGCGGATCTGATGGTGATCGCCGAGGTGGTAGCGGCCACGGCGGCAGAGGTCGACTGGGTCTTCTTCGGCATGTGCCCCTACACCCTTCGCGGCTATGTGCGCGAGGTGCACGACTTCAAACCCGGCTTTGCCGATTATTTGCGCACGCTTGCTGCGCTCGATCTGGATCTTGCCGTCGCACCGCTTGTCGTGCATCCCTTCAACGAGGCCAAGAGCAATTTAAGGCTTCTTGAGTACGGGATGCTCGGCTGGCCAGTTGTGGCGAGCGACATCTTGCCTTACCAATCGGCTCCTGTCTACCGAGTGCCCAACACGCCGCAGGCATGGCTCGAGGCGATTCGCGCGCGCCTAAACGATCCCGAGGCTGCACGCGCCGAAGGCGCTCGGCTGCAGGAGTGGGTCATGCAACACCATCTGCTTGAGGCGCATGTCGCGGATTGGGCAGCCGCGCTCGGCCTGGAGCGGTGAGCGGCGTCGAGACACCTGCAAATCAACGGCCTAGTGAGGCGGTCTACCGGCCGTATTCGTAGCGTTCCATTGGGTAAGTCGCTCCCCTCGAGGCACTGAAGCGCTGGCAGAGGGAGCGACCGGGGTTATTCAAGAAACGTGTATCCAAATTCGCGGGTCGCGGCATTTACTGTCCGCACATCAGCAGATTCCATTGCTCACTCCAGTTGTCGAGAAGATAGTTCTCAAACACCCACTGGTGCAGCTGCTGGCCCTCTTGCATCAGTTTCTTGGCGTCGAATAATTTGTTGTAGATAGCATCGATCCAGAGGTCGGGATCGTTGGGCAGAAGCGTCACGGGTGGGTTATTGGTGCGATAGGGGGTGATGTTGGTCGCGATCACCGGGTAACCAAGCGCACCGTATTCGATGAGGCGAAGGTTGCTCTTTGCCTCGTTGAATTCGTTGAGCTCAAGCGGCGCCAGCGCGAGGTCGAGGTCAAGCTCAGCCATCTTTTTAGGGTAGTCGTTGAAATCGACCCAGCCGTGTTTCTCGGCAACCAGATGTTCGAATTCGGGCAGCCACATCCCCATGAAGACCCAATGGACATCATTTTTCGTCGCTTCGATCACAGGGATGAGGAGTTCCAAGTCGCCACGGTGTTGCATCGCTCCAACCCAACCGACACGTGGTTTGCGAAGGAGTCTTGCCGGCATCCGCCGCTTGACTTCGAGCTCGCGGTAAAGCGGCTCCCACGTCTCCCGTTCGATCGCGTTGGGGATGATGTGGACTTCAGTCTCGGGACGGATGTCGCGAACGAGTTCGGCAAGCGGAGCAGTACTGACGACGACAGCATCCGAGAGGGCAAAGAGGTTACGGAGCCGCGCCCGCGCGTCGCGCGTCGTGCGGCGGGCGTGGTGGTAGACGCTGCTCTTGCGCGGGACGGCGTCGAGCCGGTCGTCCATGCCGTAGAGGATGCGCAGCTTCGGGTGGCTTTTGCGCCACGCGCGGATTGTCTCTTCGACTGCTGGGCCAAGGCGTTGGTGGAGGAGCACGACGTCTGGGGCGACTTTCGCCAGTTCTGTGACGCTCGGGAGCCTCGCCTCTTCGGGGACTGCCTCAGCCTGGAGCCACCCGGCACGGACGAGCGCGCGCAGGGGCATGCGAACGCGGTACTGACCGCTCCCCCCTTTCACCGGGAAACCGAGCGCTTTGATCCGGTTGCGGTGGTGGCGTTGCCATGAGCGGGGGAAGGCGAGGTCAACCCTGGGAACAGTGACACCATAGTCGAAGTGGGGCGACGCGAAGGGGTCGAGCGCGAGCCGCTCGCCCCAGCGTGCGTGGAGCGCGCGGTAAGAGGCGGCCACCGCTTCCTGGTGGGTGAGTTGTTGAACAGGTTTGACGTTGAGGCGTGTCAAAGCTGCGCCGCCGTGGTGGATGACGCGGCTCAGGGGTTGGAGAAGGACCATAAACCCCGCGTCGTGCGACCGGAGGCAATAGTCGATCTCAAAGCCCGCAAGGGCAAAGGTTTCGTCAAAGCCGCCGAGTTGGTTGAAGGTCTCACGACGGGTGGTGAAGCCGACCGAGGGGAGGGCGCTCACGCGGTGGGGGAGGGTGAGCTGGTTGAGGATACCGGGTTCTTCAATGTGGCTACCGCGGTAGGCCGGGCGAGCCGGCTGCCACAGCTCGCCGCTTCCGAGCCAGAGTCCGGCGCTTTCGATGAGAGTCAATTCGGGGAGAAGCACGAGCGGGCCGACCGCGCCGACGTCGACGAGGGTAGCGGTGCGTGCAAGCCGCTCGAGCCAGCGGGGATCGCGAATCTCGACGTCGCAGTGGAGGAAGGTGAGAACATTGCCCGAGGCGACCCGCGCACCGACGTTGTAGAGACGGCCGAGCGCATAGGGGCCGTCGTCGCGCACGATTTTGACCCGCGGGTGGTCGGCGGCGAGCTCTTGGAGGAGCGCCGCGATGTCGGGGTCGCTGGTCGCGTGGTCGACGACGATCACTTCCCAGTCGGGGTAGTCGGTGTAGGTAAGGAGCGAGTGGAGCGCCGCTGCAACCAGGTGATAGACGTCGGCAATAGGGACGATCACGCTCACCGACGGGAGCGGATGAACTGCTTCGACGAGCCACGTTCCCGGTTGCAGTCCTTCGCGGATCTGCAGGTATTGCCCGGTGCGGCGCAGGTGGTCTTCCAGCGCGAGCCGGCGGGCAAGGTGTGCGGCTTCCTCCGGTGTGGCGTCTCTATCGGCAAACCCAGGAGGCGCGTAACTGCCGCTTTCTGGTAGTGTGACGAGCGGCTCAGTGAGGTGGGCTATGTGCGCAGTAGGCGATTCGCTAAGGCGCAGTAACGCGTCGTAGCCTTCTGCTTGCGGATAGGGATTGAATCCACCGAGGGCCAAAAGCGTTTCAGTGCGAAACCAAACTGCAGCGCCAACGTAGTCGAAACCGTAGAGGAGGATCGGGTCAAAGTCGGGTTTGAACCACGGGGTGGAGCGAAATCCCTCATCGAGATAATCGTGATCACTGTAGACCGCAACAACCTGCGGATCGGTGACGAACGCTTCGCTGACGAGCAGTAGCGCTTCAGGGGCGAGACGGAATCCGGGGGGAAGAAGAGCAAAACAGTCGCCGCCATATTCGGGAAGCAAGGCGTTTACCGCCTGCGCGACGATCTCCGGCGTGTCGAGCGATTCGACCTGCAGCCACCCCAAAAAGTCGGCCTGCTCAAAGACCGGGTCGGGGACCGGTTGGTCAGAGACAACGATCCAGCGCCAATGGGGGTAGAGCTGCGACTGAAGCGATGTGCTGGTGTCGGCAAGGCGCGCGAGATCCTCTTTGCGAGCGAAGGTGATGAGCGACACGAGCGGCGGGTTCTGCCAGCTCATCATCCGTTCGGCCAACACTTCGGCGTCGGCCTCTTGCAAGGTGCGGCGCTTCAGCCAGGCGTCGTAGCGGTCTTCGGGGTTGGCGATTGCTTCGGCTGAAGGTGGGGTGACCGGTTGCACCACTCCTTGAACGAAGAGGGCGATCTGGCGCTCCTCAGGGAGCACGGCGTTCAAAATCGCGCCATATTTTTCGGCATGTTTTTCAACATAGCGCAGCTGGGCAACGTGCTCAAAGGCCGCCTCCCCGAGCGCGCGCCGTTCGTCGCGCTTCTCAACGAGGTCGATCAGCGCCTCAAGCCACGCTTCGGGGTCGTTCGGGACGACTTTGGCAAGCCCTGTGGCCTTCGCTTCGGCAAACGGAGTGACGTCCGAGCAGACGGTGGGGATGCCCAGTGCACTGTATTCCAGCCACTTGAGGTCTGATTTGCAGCGGTTGAAGGGGGTGTCGTCGAGCGGCGCGATCGCGATGTCAAGCCCCAAGCGCGCAAGTGCCGGAAGGTAGTTCCAGTAGCCGGTAGCGGTTCTGATCACCCGAACCTGGTCACACGCTTCGAGGTCTTGCGTAGCGGCGCCCCAGAGGATGATTTCGATCCGGTCGCGGTAGAGCGCCGCGAGCCGTAGGAGCGCACTTTCGATCTTTTTGAGGTCGAGGGAGTGGCTGGTTGTGCCGGCAAAGCCGATACGCACGACGCCGTCGCTTGTGTCGCGGCTCTTCTGCGCGATGGCGTGGGCTTTGTGGATGAGGGCGTGGGGCAGGTGATTGCGGAAAACAAATGCGTGGGCCACTTGCGGCGCCAGTGCTTCGGCGAGCGTTTCGGTGGAGGTGATGATTTTGGTTTGCGGAGTGTCGGCGAGGAATTTTTCAATTGAGCCGATGATCCCCGACGCGTAATGTTTGAATTCGGGGTGGCTTGCTGGCATTGCCGAGAGGAGATCGTCGATCTCGAAAAGGTAGGTATGGTGCGGGACGATCTCGTCGGTAATCAGCGCGTAGTTTTGCGGATTGACAAAGTCGCGGTGCAGGATATAGAGGTCACAATCAGGGGTGAAGGTCTGGGCGTCGTGAATCAGCCGAAAGTTAACTTGACGGCGCAGTGCGCGCAACGGGTTGATAATTCGGAGTAAGGGAATTGGGTGGGTGAGCGGATGAGTCGTACAGACGCCGACGGTGAGTGGCCGATGGGTACGTGGTGAATGGACGGACATTCTTGCCTCCTCCTCGTTCTTGTCAGATGATGATACACGAACTTACGGCTACAACCACCCCTTCCGTTTGAAGTAGAGGTAGGGGGCAATCCCAGAGACAATCATGAGGAACAGGGCAAAGGGGTAGCCGTATTCCCAGTGGAGCTCCGGGAGGTGTTCGAAGTTCATCCCGTAGATGCTCGCCACCAGCGTTGGCGGGAGGAAGACGACCGCGGCGATCGAGAAGATTTTGATGATCTGGTTCTGCTCGATGTTGATGAACCCTTGCGCTGAGTCCATCAGGAAGTTCACTTTCTCGAAGACAAAGGTGGTGTGGCTCATGAGGGTTTCGATGTCGCGCATCGTTTCGCGGCAGTTTTCCTGGAGCGCCGGGTCGCAACTTTTGAGTTGGCGCAGGAGGTAGCCGAGCGCCCGTTGCGTGTCCATGAGACAGAGCCGGATGCGGCCGTTGCTGTTTTCGATCTTCGCGAGCCGGTCGATCGCCTCTTCAAGGTCGGCGTTCTCCTCCTCGAGCACCATGACGCTGACATCCTCCAACCGCCGGTGGAGGTCTTCGATCGTGTCGGCGAGGTTTTCCACCTTCTGCTCGAGAATCGTGACCAGCAGCGCCTTGGGGTCGCTCGCGGGAATCTGACTGTGGCGGGCGCGCATGCGCAGCAGCCGGAAGTCGGCGAGCTCCTCTTCGCGGAAGGTGACGAGCCGTTGAGGTTGCAGGATGAATGCGACCGTCGAGGTGATGTGGCGCCCCTCCTCTTGGGCGAGAAAGAGGGAGTGGATGTGCAGCCCATGCGCGTCTTCGAAAAAGCGGGCGGAGGCTTCGATCTCCTCGACGTCGTCGACGTCGGGAAGCTCCGCGTTCATCAGCTGCTCGATTCTCGCCCGCTCCTCCGGGGTGGGGTCGATCGCGTCGATCCAGAGGAGCGACGAGAGGAGTTCTGCAGGGAGGGGGTGTTCTTCAGGAAGGCGCACTTCACGGAGGTGGCCATTTTCAGAGGTAAAGGCGCGCAGCATCGTCGGATCCGGATCGATTTTTGCCAATTATAGAGCATGGGGAAGTCAATTCCGTGGCTACGGGCGCTCTTGAAATTTTTCTTTTCCCGAAATAAACTGAAACGCACTGCGTTGTTCGCACCAGACCAAAGGAGGAGCGTATGTGGAAAGTTCTGGCGATTGACCCGGTGAAATGTACCGGGTGTCTTCAGTGCGAGATGGCCTGTTCGATCGAAAATTACGGGGTGATCGCAACGAGCCGCTCGCGCATCAAGGTGTTCAATTTCGAGCACGAGGGGCGCAAGGTCCCCTATACCTGCACCCAGTGTAGCGAAGCGTGGTGTCTGCACGCCTGCCCCGTCGACGCGATCCGGCTTGACCGCGCTACTGGTGCGAAGGTGGTCGACGAAGGGACCTGCGTCGGCTGTAAAGTCTGCACGATCGCCTGCCCCTTCGGGACGATCAACTACGTGCAGGAGAGCGGCAAGGTGCAGAAGTGCGACCTCTGCGGCGGCGATCCGGTGTGTGCCGCTGCGTGTCCCACCGGGGCGATTACCTACGTCGACGCCAATTGGGCGGGGCTCGAGAAGATGCATCAGTGGGCGGCGAAGACCGCCGCGGCTGTTCTCGCGTAAGGAGGAGACCATGGGATACGCCAATCGGATTTTGCGGGTGAACCTCACCCAAGGGACGTGTCAAGCGGAGCCACTCAACGAAGCGTGGGCGCAGCGCTACCTCGGTTCGCGCGGGCTTGCGAGCCGCTATCTCGTTGCCGAGGTTGACCCGAAGGTCGACCCCCTGTCGCCGGCCAACAAGTTGATCTTCGCCACGGGCCCGCTCACTGGGACGGTGGCTTCCACGGGAGGCCGTTATACCGTGGTGACCAAAGGGCCGCTCACTGGCGCGATCGCCTGTTCCAATTCGGGGGGGTTCTTCGGCGCGGAGCTGAAGTTCGCCGGCTGGGACATGATCATCTTTGAGGGTAGGGCGGAAAAACCGGTCTACCTCTTCATCGAAGATGACCACGCCGAGCTGCGCGACGCGTCCCATCTCTGGGGTAAAAGCGTCTGGGAGACGGAAGAGGCGATCAAAGCGGCCCACCACGATCCGTTGATTCGTGTCTCCTCAATCGGCCGCGCCGGCGAAAACCAGGTTCTCTTCGCGTGCGTCGTCAATGACCTGCACCGCGCGGCGGGTCGCTCCGGCGTGGGGGCGGTGATGGGGTCGAAGAACCTCAAGGCGGTAGCGGTACGCGGCACCAAGGGGGTGAAGGTGAAGGATCTGCCCCGCTTCCTGGCTGCGACGAATGCCGCGAAGCAGGTGCTCGCCTCCAACCCTGTGACGAGCCAAGGGCTCCCCAAATACGGCACTCAGGTGCTGATGAACGTGATCAATGAGATCGGAGCGCTGCCGACGCGCAACATGCGGGAGGTGCAGTTCGAAGGGGCCGACGCGATCTCCGGCGAGGCGATGCACCGGCCGCGCGCAAGCGACGGCAAGCCGCAGCTCGTCACCAACGCCGCCTGTTTCGGCTGCACGATCGCGTGTGGCCGAATCTCACGGATCGACAAGAACCATTTCACCGTGAAAAACAGCCCGAAATATTGGGGGGCGAGCGGTGGCTTGGAGTACGAGGCGGCCTGGGCGCTCGGGGCCGATACTGGTGTGGATGACCTCGAGGCGCTCCAGTACGCGAACCTGATCTGCAATGAGCAGGGAATGGATCCGATCTCGTTCGGTTCCACCGTTGCGGCGGTGATGGAGCTCTACGAGCGCGGGGTGCTGACCGCCGAGCAGATCGGCTTTCCTGCCCCCTTTGGCTCGGCCGAGGCGCTTGCGAAACTCGCCGAGATCACCGCGAACGGCGAAGGGTTTGGCCGCGATGTCGGGTTGGGGTCGAAGCGGCTGTGTGAAAAGTATGGCCACCCGGAACTTTCGATGACGGTGAAAGGGCAGGAGTTTCCTGCCTACGACCCGCGCGGGATTCAGGGGATGGGTCTTGCCTACGCGACGAGCAACCGCGGCGCGTGCCATCTGCGCGGCTACACCGTCGCTTCCGAAGTGCTCGGCATCCCCGTGAAGACCGATCCGCTGACCACCGAAGGGAAACCGGAGCTCGTCAAGGCGTTTCAGGATGCAACGGGGGCGTTCGACGCGGCGGGAATCTGTGTCTTCACGAGTTTCGCTTGGACCGTTGCGGACATTGCGCCGCAGCTCGATGCCGCGATTCCTGGCGAGTGGACCCCCGAGCGGCTCCTCGAGGTAGGCGAGCGGATCTGGAACCTGGAGCGGTGGTTCAATACCCAGGCCGGTTTTTCGGCAAAAGATGACACCTTGCCCAAACGGCTCCTGGAGGAGCCGGCAGCGACGGGGCCTGCGAAGGGGTTGGTCAATCGCTTGGGTGAGATGCTACCGAAGTACTACGAGATTCGCGGCTGGAGTGCCGACGGCGTGCCGAAACCGGAGACGCTTGCCCGATTGGGGGTCGATCTCTGAGAGAGGAGGGGCAATGCGCCATCTGATTCTAGGTAATGGTCCGGCGGGAGTGGTTGCGGCGGAGACGCTGCGCCGCTATGCGCCGGACGATGAGATTCTCCTCTACGGGTGCGAAGGGCTGCTGCCCTACTCCCGCATGGCGATCCCCTACCTGCTGGAAGGGAACATCGACGAGCAGGGGACCTACCTCCGGAAGAGCGCCGACTATTTTGCTGCGCAGGGGATTCGCCTGGCCGAGGGGCGAGCGGTGGCGGTCGATGTGGCGAACCAAACCGTCCTCTTTGCCGACGGCCACCGCGAGCGGTACGATCGGCTACTTGTCGCGACCGGCTCTTCACCGATTCTGCCGCCGATCCCGGGAATCGATCTTCCGGGGGTCACCCCCTGCTGGACCCTTGCCCACGCGAAGGCGATTGCCGAGCGGCTGCGCCCGGGGGCGCGGGTCATCCAGATGGGGGCGGGGTTCATCGGCTCGATCCTGCTCGAGTCTTTTGTCCGCGCTGGCGCCCACCTGACGGTGGTCGAATTGGGCGACCGGATGGTGCCGCGGATGATGACGCCGATCGCGGGCAATATGATCCGTCGCTGGGTCGAGCGGCAGGGGGTGGTCGTGCGCACCGGAACCCGGATCGAGGCGATCGAGCGCAGTTCGGGAAGTAGTGCGCCCCTCGAGGTGGTGCTGTCGACCGGCGAACGGGTACCGGCTGACCTCGTGATCGTCGCTGCTGGGGTGAGACCGAACGTCGCGTTTCTCGAGGGGACGCCGGTCCATGTGGCGAGCGGCGTACTCGTCAATGACCGGATGGAGAGTTCGGTTGCGGGGATCTTCGCCGCGGGCGACTGCGCCGAGGCGCCCGATCTCTTTACCGGGCGCCATCTGGTGGCGGCGATCCAACCGAACGCCGTCGACCAGGCGCGGGTCGCAGCGGTCAACATGGCGGGGGGCCATGCGGTGCTCAAAGGGGTGCTCGCAATCAACGTGCTGGAGACACTGGGGTTGATCTCGACCTCTTTCGGCCAGTGGCAAGGGGTGCCGGCCTCTGAGGGGGGAAGCGGCGTCGAATGGGTGGATGAAGGGGCTTTTCGCTACCTCAGTCTGCAATTTCACGAGGATCGCCTGATCGGCGCGACCGCAATCGGTTTGAGTGAACATGTTGGCGTGCTGCGCGGGCTGATTCAGGGGCGAATCCGCTTGGGGGTGTGGCACAAGCGGCTCCTTGCTAACCCGCTTGCCTTTGTCGAGGCGTATCTGGCGCGCGCCCAATACCCAGCGCTCCTCGCCGCCTAAGGGATAGAAAATGGTCGTGACGTTGAAGCTCTTCGCTTCGCTTGCCGACCTTTTGCCGCCGGGGGTCCGGCAGGGTAATCGCATCACCGTCGAGGTCGAGGAGAACCAGACAGTCGCTCAGCTCCTTGCCCGTTTCGCGGTTCCCCCCGAGATGGCGAAGTTGGTGCTCCGCAACGGCCTCTTTGTCCCCCCCGAGGAGCGGGAGGTGACGCGCCTTGCCGACGGCGACGAGATCGCCGTCTGGCCCCCAGTGGCTGGAGGGTGAAGGGCGCCGATGGCGTTCTCCCCCTCTCCAGAAGGTTGGCGTCTCCTCGTCGAACGTGAGGAGAGCATCAGCGAAGAGGAGTGGCTGCGAGCGCTTTGCCTTGCGGCGCCAGAGGTCGCGATCCAGCGATCGGCAAGGGAGGCGAGTGTCGGGCCCCTCTTGTTACGGTGGCAGGTTACGTCTCCTTTGCGTTTAGGGTCGTTGACACTGCCGCGTCTTACTGTGACCATTTGGGGATGGGCCACTTCGGGCGATCAAGCAGTAGCGCTCCTTGGACGGCTCGACGCCCGAATGCGGCGCGGAGGAGGGTGATCACGGAGGGTTTCGGCTGTTGATCGGTGAGGCTTTTCTCCAAGCGGTTGCCCTCATCCGTGCGTGGGACGCGGCGCTTGCTGAAATCGTCCAGCTCTCTCTCGTGGTGAGTGGCAGTGCTCTCTTTTTCGGGGCGATCATCGGGATTCCCTGCGGCGCGATTTTGGGGGCGCTCCGTTTTCCCGGGCGCGGCCTTTTGATTGCGCTGTTGCAGAGCTTACTGGGTGTTCCGTCGGTGGTCGTCGGCGTGGTCGTTTTTCTCCTCTTTTCCCGCGCTGGCCCCCTCGGTTTTCTCGGGTGGCTCTACGACCCGGCGGGGATGGTCGTTGCCCAGACGCTGTTGGTTGCGCCGCTCACGGCGGCGATTACCCGGCAGGTGGTGGAGCACGCGGCGGAGCGCTTGCGCGATGAGCTGACGATGATGCGGCTCGCTTGGTTGCCCCGTTTGGGGTGGTTGGTGTACGATTGCCGCTTTTCGCTGCTCCTTGCCCTCTTCTCGGGCTTTGCCCGCGCAGCGAGCGAGGTGGGGGCGGTGATGATCGTCGGGGGAAACATCGAAGGGGCGACACGGGTGATGACGACCGCGATTGCGCTCGAGACGGCGAAGGGGGATTTGACGCTTGCGCTGGCGCTCGGGATCGTGCTGGTCGGGCTCGTTGCGCTGATCCATCTCGCAGCGAGTGGCCTGGAGGCCTTGGCGCGGCGTCGGGTCGCAGGGTGACCGGGTGGCGGTTCTGCCGGTGGTTCTCTCCGGGGTCGTCTGGCCCGAGCGTGACCCCGATCGCGCCGTGTTGCGGGGGATCGACTGGACGCTCGCCGGTGAAGGAATCACGGCGGTGCTCGGGGAGAATGGAGCGGGGAAGAGTTCGCTCTTGCGACTGCTTGCTGGCTTGGTGACCCCAGCGGGCGGGACCATCACCTGGGGTGGGTCGCGTAGTGCCCCAGCGGCGATCCGGTGGGTGGCGCAGCAGCCACAGTTCTTGCGGGCGTCGGTTGTCGCTAACCTCTGGGTCGCTGCGTCGGCGCTGCCGGGACGGCGCGCCGAGAAACGTCGGCGGATCGAGATGCTTTTGGAGCGGGTGGGGTTGGCGGCTCGGGCTGATGAGCCGGCTGCGCGCCTCTCGGGGGGCGAGCGGCAGCGGTTGGCCCTTGCCCGCGCGTGGCTGGCGATGCCGGAGCTGCTGCTCTTGGATGAACCGACGGCGAATCTCGATCCGGGGGCGACGCAGGCCGTCGAGCGGTTGATTCAGGAGATGCGCAGTAGCGGGATCCGTATCGTGATGACCACTCACCACTTGGCGCAGGCGTCGCGCTTGAGCGACGAGGTTCTTTTTCTTTCTGCGGGGCGAATCGCTGAGGTGACGCCGACGCGACAATTCTTTGCCGGGCCGAAGAGCGAGGCGGCTCGTCGCTTTGTCCAGAGTGAACTGCCGTGGTGGTTCCGATGGTAAGACGGACGTGGATCCTGCAGACTCTGGCGCTCTCCTCGTGGGTGCTTTTTGCGCGCGCGCAGAGCGCTCCTCGTGAGACCGTTCGGGTGGCGACGACGACATCGGTCGACCATTCGGGGCTCTTGCCGTGGCTTACCCCGCAGCTTGCGCGGGAGACCGGCGTGGCACTTCAGGTTTTGGCGATGGGTACGGGTAAAGCGCTTGCGGTGCTCGGCCGCGGCGACGCCGATTTTGGGATCACCCACGATCCGGAAGCGGAAGAGGCCTTTTTGGTTCGTCAAACCGATTGGGTGCGGATCCCGTGGCTGGTCGGGCGTTTTCTTTTGGTAGGTCCTAGCGACGATCCGGCAGGGGTGCGCGGCAAAGGGATTGTTGAGGCGCTCCCGCGTATTGCGGACCACAGTGGGGCGCGCTTCGTCTCCCGCGGCGATCAGAGCGGGACCCATGCGCGCGAAGAGAAGTTGTGGCGCGCAGCGGGGGTCGAGGTGCGGGCGAAGCTCGGCGGGCGCTACCGGGCGGTGGGGCAGGGAATGGGGCCGACGCTGCTGATCGCCAACGAGATGGCCGCCTACACCTTGACCGACGAGGGGAGTTGGCTCGCGCTGGGGGAGCGGCTGAAGAACCTGGCGGTTTTGGTTTCCGACGATCCTCTGCTCGACAACCCCTACGCGATGCTCCTTCCCCAGGCGGCATGGGTGGAGGAATCACCTGCCGGCCGTGCGGCGCGGTGGCTCTGGAGGTCGCGGCAGGCGATTGCAGAGGGGTTTATGATCCGCGGGATTCGGCCGTTTCGTGCGATCCCGTAGAAGCAGAGCGTTGCCACGAGCCCGATTTGCCGCCATGTTTCTCTTTGAGCTGCACCGCTTCGATTGTCATTCCCCGGTCGACCGCTTTGACCATGTCGTAGATGGTCAGCAGCGCCACCGCGACGGCGGTGAGCGCCTCCATCTCGACGCCGGTGCGGCCAACGGTCTCCGCTCGCGCCTGACAGTGGATCGCGTCGGGGGGTTCGGGGGTGAAGTCGATCCCGACGTGGGTGAGCGGTAGTGGGTGGCAGAGGGGGATCAACTCTCCCGTCCGTTTTGCCGCCATGATTCCGGCGATGCGCGCAACCCCGAGGACGTCCCCTTTTTTCGCTTCGCCGGCGACGATGCGCTCGAAGGTCTCCGGCGCCATGCGGATTCGCCCCTCAGCGACCGCGACGCGGTGGGTCTCGTTTTTCGCGGCCACATTGACCATGTGCGCTTCGCCGTGGGCGTTGAAGTGGGTGAGTTCGCTCATCAAGGCACCTCTCTCTATTCTCTCCGTGAGCGTATCATAGACGAATCGATGTCGAGCAGAGAGTGTGGCGATGAGGGATGGGAGCGCAAAGGGGTTTCGGGTACGGCGGCGGCTCCTTTTCGGGTTGGGGGTGCTCGCTGCCCGCCCGGCTTGGCCTTTTCAACTTCCTGATTTGAGCGGGTCGAGTGCGACGCTCCTCTCCGCGCGTGACGAGGAGAAATTGGGGCGGTCGGTGGTGCGCGAGATCCGCGACCGCGATCCGGCCTATTGGGACGATCCGGCACTCGCTGAATATCTGACTGGGCTCACAGTGCGCATCCGTGGCGGGCTCACGGCGCGGCTCGACGTGCCGGCATTTAACGCGTTTCTCCTCAAAGATTGGACGATCAACGCCTTTGCGTTGCCGGGTGGATACATCGGTTTTCACGCCGGGTTGATCGCCGCGACCGAGACGGAGTCGGAACTTGCGGCCGTGGCTGCGCATGAGGTTGCACACGTCGCCCAGCACCACATCGCGCAGATGCTGGAACAGCAGCAAGGGTCGTCGCTTCTCGTCTTGGGGTCGATTCTCCTTGCGGCACTCGCGGCGCGGTCGGGTTCCGGGCAACTTCCTGAAGCAGCGGTGGCGGCCGGATCTGCGGCTGCGGCGCAACAGCAGCTCACCTATTCGCGCGCCTTTGAGCGCGACGCCGACCGCGTCGGGTTGGAACTGCTCGCGCAAGCCGGTTTTGAGCCCGCAGGGGCGGTCCGGTTCTTCGGTCGGTTGCTCCGCGCGACGCGGCTCGGGGAGACGAGCTTTCCTCCTTATCTCCGCACCCACCCTTTGACTGTCGAGCGCATTGCGGACCTTGAGAATCGGATCCAGAGCGGCGAATTTCGCACCCGCTTCCCCTCCCCAGGGAAACCGGCGCTTGACCCGTGGGGGTTTGCGTTCACTCGGGGAACGGTGCTGGCCGAGCGCGGTACAGCCGCTGAGGCGCTTGCGCAGGCGAGCAGCGCAGAACGAGACCCAGCGGGGCAGGTGTGGCGTATTCGTGCGGCGCTTCGTGCCGGCAAGAGCGAGGAGGTGCGAGCGGAGCTCGAGCGCGTGGTGAAGGAGTGGCCAAGTGGGCGGTGGCGCGCCCTCCTCATCGCCGAGACGTGGCGCGCCCTTGGGGACGAGGCGGCGGCATTCGCGGAGCTCCAAACGGCGCTCGAGAAGAATCCCGAGTCGCTGGCGTTGCGCGCGGCGGCTGTTCGCGCTGCGATTCCAGTCGGAAAGACGGCGTGGGCGTGGCAAGCGGCTGAGGAGGGGGCAAGCCGTTACCCCAAAAGCGATCTCGCGTGGCGGTTGGTGGGGGAGGCGGCTGCGGCACGCGGCGACACAGCGTGGCGCCACCGGGCCCAAGGGGAGCGGTTGGCGCTCGACGAGCGGTGGCAGGCGGCGCTCGACCAATTCGAGAAGGCGAGAATCGCCCGGCGCGACGACGACATCTGGGTCGCGGAGGTGCAGGCGCGGATCAACCGGATGCGGGAGGCGATTCGGTGGGAGGAGCGGGATCGTAAAGGGGTTTTGCGGTAGCGGGTAAATGTTACGAGAGGAGGTGGGGCGATGGCGCGAACGTTGCTCCTCACGGTGGGGTTTCTGCTGCTGATCAGTTATCCCCTGGTCGCGGTTCCTCAGAGTGGCAGCGCGCAGGGGCTGTGGCTCTTTGCGGTTTGGCTTTTGGCGGCCGTGGGACGCAGCGCGGGAGGGGGCGATGGGTGAGGGGGCGACGCTCGGGTTGGTGTCGCCAACCGTTGCGGCGGCGTCCGCCTTTGGTTATCAGCTGCTTCTCTTTGGCGTCGCGTTTTGGGCCGACCGGCGGGCGGCACAACGTCGCTCGGTAATTGACCGGCCGCTCGTTTATGCGCTCTCGATCGGCGTCTATTGCACCGCATGGACCTTTTTCGGGAGCGTCGGTCTTGCCGCCGAACGAGGGTTGTGGTTTCTCCCGATCTATCTCGGCCCGGTTGCGGTGATGCTCGCGGCTCCGCTGGTGCTCAAGCCACTCCTTCACGTCGCGAAAACGTTGCGCCTCACGTCACTCTCGGACCTGTTGAGTACCCGTTTTGGCCATAGCGTCCTTTTGGGGCGCTGGGTGACGTTGGTGCTCGTCGTGGTGACGATCCCTTACGTCGCGTTGCAATTGAAAGCGATCGCGCTCGCGTTCGAGACCATTTCGGGCGGGGCGGGGGGAGAGGCGGCGCGCACCTTCTGGCTCGTGGTCGTGTTGGCCCTCTTTGCCGCACTCTTTGGCACCCGCCGGTTGGACGTGACGGAACGCCATGAGGGGTTGGTGGCGGCAGTGGCGTTTGAGTCGGCGGTCAAACTCTTTGCGTTCCTCCTTCTGGGGGTGGTGGTCGTCGCCGTCCTTTTGGGCGACAGCGATGGGGCACTGCGCGATCGCTGGTGGGCGGCGTGGGCGGGGCTGCCGCGAATCGATGCGGCACCGCCTGCTGCCGGCTACGGTGACTGGCTGGTGCTCATTGTGCTGGCGGCGATGGCGTTTGTGCTGTTGCCGCGGCAGTTTCAGGTGTTGGTGGTCGAGAATGTCCGCGTCGACCATCTCCGGGGGGCGGCGTGGCAATTTCCGCTCTATCTTTGGCTCCTCAACCTCTTTGTCGTCCCCGTTGCGCTCCTGGGGAAGGTCCTGTTCGCGGGAACGGTCGTCCCCGACAGCTTCGTCCTGACGGTGCCGCTTGCGCTGCAGGAGAATTGGCTGGCGGTGATCGTCTTTCTCGGCGGAATTTCGGCGGCAACGAGCATGGTGATCGTCGAGAGTGTCGCGCTCGCGACGATGGTCTCGAACGATTGGGTTGCCCCGTGGTGGGTGCAGCGCGGGCGAAACCTCGAGGCGAAGCATCTCCTTTGGGTGCGACGCGCGGTGATCGTCGCCGTGGTCGCTGCGGGGTATCTCTTCTTTCTCCTCGCGGGGGAGTCGCACGCCCTCATTGCGATTGGCCTGGTGAGTTTCCTTGGCGTGGCGCAACTGACGCCTGCTGTTGTTGCTGCGTTCTTCTGGCCGGGTGCTTCGGTGCGCGGCGTCGCGGCGGGGTTGGCAGCCGGGGTGGCGGTGTGGGGGTATACGGCGCTTCTGCCGCTTTTGATCCGCAGCGGCTGGTTTCCCGCCAAGTGGCTGGCGGAGGGGCCGGCTGGCATCTCCTGGCTGCGTCCGGAAGCGCTGTGGGGGGTGGAGGGGATGGCTCCGGTGACGGGGAGCCTCGTCTGGAGTCTCTTGGCGAACAGCCTCGTGCTCGTGGTGGTCTCGTGGCTCACCCCCCCCGATGGGGTGACCCGCTCGACCGCGCGGCGTTTTCTTGCCGTTGTCCGTTCTGCGGCGCAACCTTCTTCTTTCGACGAAGAGGCGGTGAGAGACACTAGGGAACCCCGCAGTCGCTGGCAGGCGAAGCGGCAAAGTAGTGAGATCCTAGCGGCGATCGCGCGCTTTGTCTCGCCAGAACAGATAGAGGCGGCACTCGAATCGTACCGGGCACAGCAGGGGCTCGCGCCTACTGCGCCGTTGATCGTCGACGAGGCCTTTGTCGCCTTTGCCGAGCGGCTCTTGTCGGGGGCGATTGGCGGGGTGGCGGCGCGGTTGGTGCTGGAAGGGGTGCTCGGTGAGCGCTCGCCCGCGTGGGATGAGGTGTTGGCGCTCGTCGACGAGGCGCGCGCGGTGCGCGAGGCGAACGAGCGGCTGCGCGAGCTCGACCGCTTGAAGGACGAGTTCATCGCCTCGGTGAGTCACGAATTGCGGACGCCGCTCACCGCAGTGCGCGCCTTTGCCGAGATGCTTGCGGCCGACCCCGATATCGACCGGGAGACCCGTCGCCGCTTTTATCAGACGATGGTGCGCGAAAGCGAACGGCTGACTCGGCTCGTCAACCAGGTGCTGGACTTGGCGAAGCTCGATTCGGGCAACGCCGAGTGGCGCCACGAAGCGGTTGACTTGGCCGCTGTGGTCAAAGAGGTGGCCGACACCGTCCGGCCGGTGGTTGCGCAACGTGGCGGGACGCTCGAGGTGCGGTTGCCGGAGGGGGCCGCAGTGATCGACGGGGATCACGACCGTTTGGTTCAGCTGGTGCTGAATCTGGTCGGAAACGCCGTACAATTCATGCCAGAAGAGGCCGGGCGAGTCGTGGTGACCCTGCAGCCCGAGGGAGCGAGGTGGCTGCTCCTCGTCGACGACAACGGGCCAGGGATAGCGCCTGAAGAGCGTGAGGCGATTTTCGAACGGTTTCGGCAATCGTCACGCACGCAGGGGCGAAATAAAGGGACCGGGCTCGGCTTGGCCATTGCCAAGCGGATCGTCGAACATTTCGGGGGGTCGATCGCGGCAGACGAGAGCCCCCTGGGGGGAGCGCGCTTTGTGGTCGCACTTCCTCGGAGGGAATCAGACATAAAAGAGCGGGAGAGAGGCGATGAGTCGCAAAATCTTGGTGGTCGATGACGAGGAGGCGATTTCGCTTGCGTTAGAGTTCCTGCTTCAGCGCGCCGGCTACGAGGTCGCTGTCGCATCAGAAGGAAACGAGGCGCTGGAAAAAGTGGTTACGTGGCACCCCGATCTGGTGCTGCTTGACATCATGATGCCCGGGAAAGATGGGTTCGAGGTCTGCCAAGCGGTGCGCGAACGAAGCGACCTGCCGCGGCAGCCGAAGATCTTCATGCTTACCGCGAAGGGCCGTGAGATCGACCGGACCAAGGGACTGGCGGTGGGGGCGGACGACTACCTCGTGAAACCCTTTTCGACGGAGGAGCTCCTCGAGCGGGTTGCGCGCCATCTCGCGGAGTAAGCGCGATGAAAGGAGACGCACGCGTCCGTTTCTGGCTCACCTTCGCGGTGGTGGCCGCACTGGTCACCGTCCCCTTTGGGCTGACGCTCTTTTTCGTCTGGCTCGATATGGACGAGATCCAGAGAAATCTCCTGCGGATGTTGGCCCCCCACTGGCTACCGATCGGCACGGTCGCAACAGTCTTCAGCTTACTCCTTGCGGCGCTGCTTCTCCAGCGCCTGGTTCGCCGCTATGTCCAGGGGTTGTCCGCGATGGCCGAGCAGCTCGACGTGATGCGCACGGCGGCGAGCGGTTTTCGCATTCCCGAAGAGGGCCCGCCTGAGGTGCAACAGGTGGCGCGGGCGGCGAATCGCTTGGCGGAGGCGATGGAGGGGGCGCGCGACGCGGTGGAGCGGCGCGTGATCGAGGCGACGCGGTCGGCGGAGAGAGAGCGGAACCGTTTGGCGGCGTTGATGGCGCAGCTCGACGAGGCGGTCGTCGTCTGTAATCCCGAGGGTCGGGTGTTGCTCTACAACGAAGCGGCGCGACGGCTCGTTGCGGCGTTTGTCAGCGAACGGGCTCAGGTGGCGGCAACCAGTGCGTTGGGGCTCGGGCGGACGCTCTTCACCTGGATCGATCCGGCGGTGCTTGGCCACGCGCTCGATCGGGTGCGTGGTGAACTCCAGGCAGGGGGGGGAGGCGCCGCGCGCGCGGTTTGTGATCGTCGCGCCGACGGGGCGGGTTGCTCGGGTGCGGGTTGCACCCGTCACCGAGAGTGCGGAGAAGCGTCTCTCTGGCTTTGTTCTGGTGATTGATGACGTCACCGAGATGCTCGAGCGGGAGGAGGGGCGCAGCCAGGTGCTTTTCGAGATGACCGAAGGGAACCGGGCGTCGCTCGCCAACATTCAGATGGCGGCCGAGATGCTCGCGCAAGCTGACCTCAGCGCCGCCCTTGCCGAGCGCTTCCGCGGGGTGATTGCGCGCGAGTTAGCGGTGATGCGTTCGCGCTTGGACCGCGCCGTGGTCGCGATGCGCGAAACGCTCTCTGAGCGCTGGCCGAGGGAACCGATCGCAGTGAGCGAATTGGTGGCGCTCGCGGCGCAATTTGTCGGCGAACGCCTGGGGGTTCGCGTCGATGAGGAGCGCACCGATGGGGAGCTTTGGGTTGCGGCCGACGCCTTTTCCTGGATCCGGATGGTGGCGGCGATCACCGAACGGCTGCGCGACGATTATGGGGCCGAGCGAATCCTCTTTCGCGTCACGAGCGACTCCGGCGATTGGGTTCTCTGGGACCTGGTCTGGCAGGGGGGGGCACTGAGCACCGAAATCGTCTCGGGCTGGGAGCTCGAACCGGTGGTGGTGCAGGGCGAACGCTACCCCTTTACCGTGCGCGAGGTGCTCGAGCGTCATGGTGCAGCGATGTGGTTCGACCGGGTGAAGGCGCGGCATGAAGCTTTTCTCCGCTGGATGCTCCCCCAAGAGGAGCGTTCGCAAACGGTGGCGGAACGGCAAGGTGCCGAGTCGGCGTGCGCACCACCGAGCGCCTCGCCCAGCGAATCGGCTCGGCCGCTCTTTTTCGATTTCGACCTCTTTGCCTGGGGAGAGACGGCGGGCGATTGGGACGAGCGCCGGCTCACGGAGCTGCAGTACACCGTCTTTGATACCGAAACCACCGGGTTGCGCCCGTCAGAAGGGGACGAGATCATCCAGATCGGTGCAGTGCGGATCGTCAATGGGCGGCTGCTCCGCGAAGAGGCGTTTGAGCAGCTGATCGACCCCAAACGGCCCCTTTCGCCCGAGTCGGTGGCGATCCACGGCATCCAACCCGAGATGCTGGAGGGGCAGCCGACGGCCGAGGTGGTGCTGCCCCTCTTTCACCGTTACGCCGAAGGGACGGTGCTGGTCGCGCATAACGCCGCGTTCGACATGCGCTTTCTCGAGCTCAAAGAGCGCCAATTGGGGATCCGCTTCGACCAACCGGTGCTCGATACGCTGCTTCTTGCCTACGTCCTCTTCCCGAATCAAGATTCGAACCGTTTGGAAGCGCTCGCGGAACGGTTCGGCATCCGGATCGTCGGGCGCCACACGGCGCTTGGGGACGCGATCGTGACCGCCGAAGCCTTTTTGAAGATGATCCCGCTTCTTGAGGAGCGGGGAATCACCACGCTCAAAGCGGCGCGCGAGGCGGCGCAGAGAACCTATCTCGCGAAGTTGCGCTACTGAGGTGTTTCGTTGCGCTCTCCAGCACGCTTTTTCCTGACCCTGGGCCTGGGTATCGCCCTTTTCCTTGCCGCGGCAGCTTTTGCCGAGCGGCGCGGCGTCTCCCCGGAGCTCCTGGGGCTTCTTTTTCTCGTCGCGACTGTTGCGCTCTACGCGGGAATCGGTGTGGCGATGCGCACGCAAGACGTCGTCGAGTACTACGTTGCGGGTCGGCGCGTCCCTGGCATTGCCAACGGCATGGCGACCGCTGCCGACTGGATGAGCGCCGCGTCGTTCATTGGGCTTGCCGGCGTCATCTACCACGAAGGGTTCGAGGGGTTGGCCTACCTCACGGGGTGGACGGGGGGGTTTGTCCTCGTTGCCCTCTTTTTTGGCCCCTATCTCCGGAAATTCGGCCAATTCACGGTTCCCGAGCTGGTCGGCGAACGCTACGGCCCGACGGCGGAGTGGCTCGCGGTCTTTGCGGTGGTGCTCGCCTCGTTTGTCTATCTGGTCGCGCAAATCTACGCGGTGGGATTGGTCGCAAGCCGCTTTGCCAATGTCCCCTTCGAGATCGGCCTCTTCGTGGGGCTTGCCGGTATCCTCGTTTGCTCCTTTTTGGGGGGGATGCGGGGGGTGACCTGGACGCAGGTCTCCCAATACCTCATCTTGATCGTTGCCTATGTGGCTCCGCTCGTGCTGCTCGCGCAGGAGCGCTTTGCGACACCGTTCCCGCACCTCGCGCTGCCTCATCTCGTTGCAGCGGAAGAGGCGATCGAGCGACGGGTCACCTTCGATCCGGCAGAGCAGGCGGTGCGCTCTCTTTTTGCCGACGAGGCGCACCACTACCGTGCGCTCCTTGCCGGTTGGCCGCAAAGTGTCGACCCAGAGCGGCTGCGATTGTGGCAGCTGTGGCAAACGGCGCGCGAAGAGGAGGGGCAAGATCCGCAGATGGTGCGCCGGATCGAGGCGGAGTTGCGTGCCTTTGCGCAAGGTCCCGACGCAGTGCGCGCCTATTGGCAAGAGCGTGTGATCGCAGCGGAGCGCGCCGCTGAACCCCAGCGCCCCTTTTTTGCTGCGTGGCACGGGGCGAGCGCTGAGGAGAAAGAGGCGAAGCGGCGCAATTTTCTAGCCCTGATGTTCGTGTTGATGTTGGGAACTGCGGCACTGCCGCACATTTTGATGCGCTATTACACGACGAGCACCGTCGAGGAGGCGCGGACCTCCACCGCCTGGACCCTCTTTTTCGTCGCGATCCTCTACCTCTGCGCGCCGCTCTACGCCCTCTTTGCCCGGGTTGAACTCGGCCAGTGGCTGGGGGAACCGGTCGATCGCGCGAGCCACTGGCTGGCGCACTGGACCCGCATCGGGCTTGCGACCTTTTTGGACCGCAATGGCGACGGCCTCATCCAGAGTGCCGAGTTGCAGTTGAGCCCCGACGCCGTGGTCCTCGCGCTTCCGGAGCTGAGTGCGCTCCCCTACTTCATCACGGGGCTCGTCGCCGCAGGGGCTCTGGCCTCGGCACTCTCCACTGCCGACGGGCTGCTCCTCACCATCTCCAACGCCTTGGGGCACGACATCTACTACAAGAGAATCGCGAAAGGGCGGACAAGCACCCACCGGCGGCTGCTGGTGAATAAAACGGTGCTGTTGCTCACGGCGGTTCTAGCGGCGTGGGTGGCGTCTCTGCGGCTCGACACGATCCTCCTTTTGGTCGGGCTCTCGTTCTCGCTTGCTGCGGCAACCCTCTTTCCGACGGTGCTCCTGGGGATTTTTTGGTCGCGCGCGACCCGGATCGGCGCGGTGGTCGCGATGGTGGGGGGACTCGTGGTGAGTCTCCTCTACTACGTGCTCAACCACCCCGTCTTCGGTTTTACCTCCGATTACCGCATCTGGGGGATCGATCCGGTGGCGTGCGGTGTCTTTGGCGTCGCATTCGGTTTCCTGGCCCACGGCGTCGTTGGGCTCTTCGGGTGGGGACAGGCGCCGCGTGACCGTGCTTTTGTCGCCAGGATGCAGCGGCCGGAGTGATAGAATCGCATCTTCCCGCATGATCCTGGAACCGCGATGAAAACCGCAGAGATCCGTCAAGCTTTCCTGGACTTCTTCCGCAGCAAAGGGCATGAGGTGGTGCCGTCGAGCTCGCTCGTTCCCCACGGCGACCCGACTCTGCTCTTTACCAATGCGGGCATGAACCAATTCAAGGATGTCTTCCTCGGCTTCGATGAACGGCCCTACAAGCGGGCGACGACAGCGCAAAAATGCGTGCGTGCCGGCGGCAAGCACAACGACCTCGAGAATGTCGGCTATACCGCGCGCCACCACACCTTCTTCGAGATGCTTGGCAACTTCAGCTTTGGCGACTACTTCAAGCGCGAAGCGATCCACTATGCGTGGGAACTGGTCACACGCCTCTTCGCCATTCCTGAGGAGCGGTTGTGGGTGACCGTCTATGCCGAGGATGAAGAGGCTTACCGCATCTGGACCGACGAGATTGGGGTACCCCGCGAGCGGGTGGTACGCATCGGTGACAACAAAGGGGGGCGGTACGCCTCCGACAACTTCTGGATGATGGGCGACACCGGCCCGTGCGGCCCCTGCACCGAGATCTTCTATGACCACGGGCCCGAGATTCCGGGAGGCCCGCCGGGATCGCCCGACGAGGATGGCGACCGCTACATCGAGATCTGGAACCTGGTCTTCATGCAGTTCAACCGCGACGAAAAGGGGGAGATGCACCCACTCCCCAAACCGAGCGTCGATACCGGCATGGGGCTCGAACGGATCGCCGCGGTGCTGCAAGGGGTCCATTCCAACTACGAGATCGACCTCTTCAAGACGCTCATCGCCGCCGCACGCGACGTCACCGGTGCCGCCGACCCGCAGAGCCCCAGCCTCAAAGTGTTGGCCGACCACAGCCGCGCGGCAAGTTTTCTCATCGCCGACGGGGTGATTCCCGCGAACGAAGGGCGGGGCTATGTGCTGCGGCGCATCATCCGGCGCGCGATCCGCCACGGCTGGAAACTGGGGGTGCGTGCTCCCTTCTTCTGGCGGCTGGTCGCGCCGGTGGTCGCCGAGATGGGGGAGGCCTATCCTGAACTTTCCGCGCGCCAGCGGGTGATCGAAGAGACGCTCAAGAGCGAAGAAGAGCGGTTCTTCGCGACGATCGCCAACGGCATGGCGATGCTGGAGAGTGCGATCGCGGAGCTCGAGGCGCACGGCGGCCGGATGCTCGACGGGGAGGTGGCGTTCAAACTCCACGATACCTTCGGCTTTCCGCTCGACCTCACTGCCGACGTCTTGCGCGAGCGGGGGCTCACTGTCGACGCCGAAGGATTTGACCGGGCGATGGCGCGGCAGCGGGAGATGGCCCGCGCGGCCGGCAAATTCAAGGTGAACCTCGCAGCGATCGACTACGCCGGCCCTGCGACCCCTTTTGAAGGCTACTCGCGGCTCGAGGTCGAGAGCGAAGTGGTGGCGATCTACCGCGAAGGGTCGCCGGTTGCGGAGCTTCTTGAAGGGGAGAGTGGCGTGGTGGTGCTCGCCGCGACCCCCTTCTACGCCGAATCGGGGGGGCAAGTCGGGGATCGGGGGGAATTGCGCGCGCCTGACGGGCTCTTTGCCGTGCTCGATACCCAGAAGATCCGTGCCGATGTCCACGGCCACCACGGCGTCGTGACGACCGGCGTCGTGCGGGTGGGCGATCGGGTCCGGGCGCGCGTCGATGAGGCGGCGCGGCGGGCTACGGCGCGGCACCACTCGGCAACGCACTTACTGCACAAGGCGCTCCGTGACCTCTTGGGGTCTCACGTCGAGCAGAAGGGCTCTGAAGTCTCCCCCGAACGGCTACGGTTCGACTTCTCCCACAGCAAACCCTTGAGTGCGGAAGAGATCGCGGCAATCGAGCGGCGAATCCTCACTGAGGTGCTCGCAAACGTTCCAGTGGTTGCCGAAGTGATGCCGCTCGAGGAGGCGAAACGGTCGGGCGCGGTGATGCTCTTTGGCGAAAAGTATGGCGAAACGGTCCGGGTGTTGACGATCGGGAGCTCCAAAGAGCTCTGCGGCGGGACCCACGTCGCGCGCACCGGGGATATTGGCCTGGTGAAGATCACGCTCGAGACCGCGATCGCTGCTGGTATTCGCCGGATCGAAGCGGTGGCGGGCGACGCGGCGCTCGCCTTCATCCAGGAGATGGAGGCGACGCTCGCCCGCGCTGCGCAGACCCTTAAGGTGGCGCCGAGCGACGTGCCGCAGCGGGTAGCGGCGCTCACTGAGGCGCTGCGGGCCGCGGAAAAGGGGCGCGAGAAGGCGGTCGAGCGGGCGGCGAACCTGCAGTCGGAGCTCCTTGCCGCCCGCGCGCAAACTGTTGCCGGGTGCGCGAAGGTCGTTGCCGCGGTCGAGGTCGATTCGCTCGAGATGTTGAAGCGCTTGGCGGAACACACCCGCGACCGGCTGGGGGCGCAGGGGGCGGTGCTGCTCGGTGCCGTCATCGACGGCAAAGCGGTGGTCGTTGCCGCAGTAGGGAAAGAGGCGAGCACCACACTCAAGGCGGGTGATTGGGTGAAACGGGTCGCGGCGGCGATGGGCGGGCGCGGGGGCGGGAAACCCGAATTTGCCCAAGCCGGAGGGGGCGACCCCGCGCAACTTGCTGCGGCGCTCGCAAGCGCCTAAGCGCGTCTCGGTAACTCAGTGGCTCTTCTCTTGCCAGAGATCGGGCGTGAACCGCACCACGCGGTTTCGCCCGCTCTCCTTCGCATGGTAGAGCGCGACGTCGGCGAATTTGACCACCTGCCAGAACCCATCGGCGTCGGCGGGGAAGTCGGCGACCCCGATCGAGAGGGTTTTGCGAATCGTCTCGCCTGTTGGAAGGGCAATTTCAGCGGTTTCGAGTCGACTGCGGATCTTTTCGGCAACCGGTAACGCAGCTTCCGCCGGGGTGTCGACGAGCACGACAAGAAACTCTTCCCCGCCAAAGCGCACCACCCAGTCGCTGGCCCGCACCGTCTCCTGGAGGAGCTTGGCGACGAAGCGGATCACCGTGTCGCCCGCGTCGTGGCCATAGGTGTCGTTCACGATCTTGAAGTAGTCGATATCGACCATCAGGACCGCGAGGTGACTGCGGTTACGCAGCGTCTGGGCAATGAGAAGCTCGACCGACTCCTCCAAAAAGCGGCGGTTTCTGAGCCCCGTGAGGGGGTCCCTCAGCGCACTCTCGCGCAGTTGCGCCATCAACCGTTTCGATTCGAGCACCGGTGCCGCTTCATTGACGAAGAGGCGAAACTCCTCGGCAGCGTTGATGATCTGTTGGGGGTCACTTCTGGGCGTTCGCCACTGGATGACCGCCCCCACTTGGCCCGAGAAGAGAATCGGGAAGCAGCAGTAGCCCCAGTCGGGGTGGTGGGGGGTGACCCGTTGCGCGGTGCAGAGCAGCGGATCGCTCACCCCTTCGACGAGGTGACCGGTGCGGACTGCGCGGCAGAGTTCAGGGGTGGTGTGGATCGCGGGATCGCAGCCGCTGCAGCACGGCTCAAGGGTGACGCCGTCACTGCCCAAAGCGACGATCTCCTGCCCCCGCACCTCAAGCAGCGCCACTTCAGGAATGGCAAAGCGCGACTGCGCGAGGTGCGCGATGCGCTGGTAGATCTCCGCGGGGGTGCGATCCTCTTCGATCGCCTGCTTGAAGTGGGTGATCGCCGCCATTGTCGTCACCGCGTCGACCACCGCGTGGAGTTGATTCTTAGCGAGCTGCCGCCGGCCAGTGACGAGCGCGATCTGCTCAGTGATCGCGGTGAGCGCCTGCGCGATCGCCTCGACCAGACGGTTCACCTCGGAGGCAATCGTGCCGGTTTCATCGTTGCTCCTCGCTTCAATCCGACGGTCGAATCGCCCTTCGACCCCTTCATGGACCACCTCGGTGATCACCTGCGCAGTGGTGGTCACGGGTTGCAAGAGCCGATTGAGGAGCCACAGGAGCGAGACGGCGAAGATCCCTACCGCAAGGACGATTCCGCCCACGGTGAGGAGCGCGTGGGTGCGTAGGGCATCGAGCGAGAGGGTCACGGTGATCGCGCCGAGGACCGACCCCTCTGGGACTTGGTGGCACTGCAGGCAGTTGACTGTGCCGTCAGGGCGCGCGACGTAGGGGATCGTCGCGCGAAAGAAGACTTCGGTCGCGGTCTCCTCGGTGGCGAAGTGGGGTTGCCCGCTTGTGAGCACCTGCCGTTCGATCGGGTCGGGCTCGCGCTCCCCTCTGCGGGCGGTGCCAAACTGCTCGTCGACGAGCGGGGAGCGCACCACCGCGACGTGTCGGAGATGGGGCACATCGCGCAGCCGCTCGAGGTAGCGCTGCCGCTCGCCGATCGTGCCCAAGAGCATCATCTCGGTGAGCGACACCCGCACCGAATCGGCCAAGGTCTGGGCGTGGGCGGTTGCGGCGGTCAGCGAAAAGGCGCGGAAGGCGATGAGCGCGATTGCGGCGAGGACCACGACGAGCGCACCGCTTGCAGCAAGGTAGAAGGCGCTGATTTTCGTTGCGAGGCGCATCTCCTTCTCCTTGCAATGAGCGGTGTTTACCCCCGTAACGGCCGCAGATCGATCTCCGGCCAGACGGTGGCGAGCGCGTGGGCGAAATCGTCCCGGATCCGTTGCAGCGCCGCGTCGTTATCGGCCTCGAAGCGCAGCACCAACACGGGGGTGGTGTTCGACGCGCGCGCGAGGCCAAAGCCGTCGGGGTATTCGACACGCACGCCATCGAGCGTCACCACTTCGCGGGCGCCGGTAAAGTCGCGGTAGCGCTGGAGGCGCTCGATCAGTTGATGCGGTTCCCCTTCGCGCATTGGGATGTTGAGCTCAGGGGTGCTGAGCGAATTGGGGAGCGCCTCGAGCCGTGCGGAGGGATCGGTGTCGCGTGAGAGGATTTCGAGGAGCCGCGCAGCGGCATAGAGGCCGTCGTCGAACCCGTACCACCGCTCTTTGAAGAAGATGTGCCCGCTCATCTCGCCGGCAAGGAGCGCCCCACTCTCTTTGAGTTTCTGTTTGATGAAGGCGTGCCCCGTCTTCCACATGAGCGGCTTGCCGCCGTGGTCACGAATCCACGGGGCAAGGAGGCGGGTACATTTGACATCAAAAAGGATCGTCGCGCCCGGGTTGCGGGTAAGCAGATCGGCAGCAAAGAGCATCAGCTGGCGGTCGGGGAAGATCACCGCGCCGCTGCGGGTGACAACCCCGAGGCGGTCCCCGTCGCCGTCAAAGGCGAGCCCGAGCTCCGCGTCGGTCTCAGTCACCCGCGCGATCAGTTCGCGGAGGTTTGCGAGCTTCGACGGGTCGGGGTGGTGGTTCGGGAAGGTGCCATCCACCTCGCAATAGAGGCACTCGACTTGCGCGCCAAGCGCCGTGAGGAGCGCTGGGGCGACACTTCCGGCAACGCCGTTCCCGCAGTCGATGACGATGCGCATGGGCCGCGCGAGGCGAACGTCGCTCGCGATGCGCGCAAGGTACGCAGGAACGACATCGACGGCGCGGTTCGCTGCAGGTTGCGGTGCGGTGACGAGGTCGCGTTCGGCGAGCCGGCGGCGGAGATCGGCGATCAGTGGCCCGTAGAGGGTTTCGCCCGCGAGGACCATCTTGAAGCCGTTGTATTCGGGCGGGTTGTGGCTGCCGGTGACCGAGACGCAGGAGCGGGTCCCGAGGTGTTCCGCGGCGAAGTAGGTGACGGGGGTGGGGACGCAGCCGATGTCGATCACCCCGACGCCGGCGTGGCGAATGCCGCGGCCGAGCGCTTCAGCCAAGGTGGGCCCCGAGAGGCGGCCGTCGCGACCGATGACGATTTCGCTCACCCCCCTTCGTACCGCTTCGCTCCCCAATGCCCAACCGATCGCAAAGGCCGCCTCGGCGGTGAGGGTCTCGTCGACGATCCCGCGGATGTCGTAGGCTTTGAAGATCGACGCGGCGGGGAGAAACGGCGCTGCTGGGCTCATCGAGGCGCTCCTTTCATACAAAATCGACGGGAATGCGCGTGCATTCCGCCTAGTGGTGGCCTTTGGGGGGTTCGCCGACGAAGACGAACTCACGGCTGCAGTAGGGGCAGATTGCTTTGCCGTTCTTCACCGGGTCAAGGTAGACGCGGGGGTGGAGGAGCGCGACCGGCTCATTGGGAAGCGGACAGCAGAGGGGGAGGTCGTTGGCGGTGACGGTGATGACGCGCTCTTTGCGGACCGAATCAAGCGGGTTACTCATCGCTTTTTCCTTAGACGTAAGCAAGCCAGTGGTCGTACTCCGGGGCGCGGCCGTTCACGATCTCAAAGTAGCGCGCCTGGATCCGTTCGGTGATCGGCCCACGGCTTCCCGAGCCGATCACCCGGTCGTCGAGTTCGCGAATCGGGGTAACTTCGGCGGCGGTGCCGGTGAAGAAGGCTTCGTCGGCGATGTAGATGTCGTCGCGGGTGAGGCGGCGGCTGGTGAGCGGAATACCCAGTTCGCGCGCGATGTGGTGCACCGTGTCGCGGGTAATCCCGGTGAGCGCGCAGGCGATTTCGGGTTCGATGAGTTGCCCGTTTTTGACGATGAAGAGGTTCTCTCCCGCCCCTTCGGCAACAAACCCCATCGTGTCGAGGAGCAGCGCTTCGTCGTAGCCGTGACGCGTCACTTCGAGGTTGGCGAGGATCGAGTTGGCGTAGGTACTCGCGACCTTGGCGCGCGGCATGGTGACGTTCACGTGCTGGCGCTGGTACGAGGAGGTCTTGACGCGGATCCCCTTTTGCAGCCCCTCTTCACCGAGGTAAGCCCCCCAGGGCCACGCCGCGATCGCGACGTGGACCGATGCGCCGCGCGGTGAGACCCCCATCTTCTCCGAGCCATAGAAGACGATCGGGCGGATGTAGCACGATTCAAGCTGGTTGGCTCGCACCACCTCTTTTTGTGCCTCCATCAGCTCCTCGAGCGAATAGGGGATCGGCATCTGGTAGATTTTTGCCGAGTTGAGCAGCCGTTCGGTGTGTTCGCGCAGGCGGAAGATCGCCGTGCCCCGGGTGGTTGCGTAGGCGCGCAGCCCTTCAAAGACCGAGAGGCCGTAGTGGAGCGAGTGGGTCAGCACATGGGTGGTTGCTTCGCGCCACGGGACGAGTTTGCCATCGTACCAAATGAAACCGTCGCGATCCGACATCGACATCGCTGAGCTCCTTTGAGCGAAAGGAAATGAAACCGATTGTAGCGCAACGCGCCGGCCCCCAAAAGGGGGCGGAATGACATTACACAGTATGGAGGATTTTTGCTAGGGTTGCGATGAGGCGTGCGCGATCCAGAACGCCGATGAGCACGCCATTTTCGAGGACCGGGAAGGTGTGGTAGTGGTGTTCGGTAAAGGCGCGGGCGGCGTCGAGCAGTGTGTCGTTAGCGTCGAGGGTGACCACCTTGTGGCTCATCGAGTCACCTACGCTGCCGGCCAGTTCGTTGAGATAGGCGTCAGCGATGAGCGGCTTCAACAGGTCCTTTTCCGAGAAGAAGCCGATCAATTGGCCAAAGCGGTCGACAACCGGAGCCCCATTGACGCGGTGGGTGACGAACGCTTCAAGAGCTTCCGCAAGCGGGGTTTCCGGGGTAAAGACGAGGGGGTCGCGGCGGACAAAATCGCGGACAAAGAAGTCGGTGAGCATTTCGCCTCCTTACTGGTTCGCTTCACGACCCGTTTTTCGGGGGCAGGGGCGGCTACACCCCCCATCGCAGGAGATGCCAAACCGCCCCAGCCCCCCGCACGACCCTTGAAGCGCGTTGCGGCCGAAAAGTACCCCCACTGCCGCAAGGAGGATAAAGAGGAGAAAAGCGGCAAGGGTGACCCAAAAGGTGCTCATCACGCGCTCCTATCGCCAGCTGGAATCAGCCGCCGAAATCGTCGAAGAGGATATTCTCACGCTCGACCCCCAAATCGAGCAACATCCGGGTGACCGCCGCGGTCATCACCGGTGGTCCGCAAAGATAGTATTCACAATCTTCAGGTGCCGGGTGGTCCTTCAGATAGTGTTCGTAGAGGACATTATGGATGAAACCGGTGTAGCCTGTCCAGTGGTCTTCCGGTTGGGGGTCAGAGAGGGCGATGAACCAGCGGAAGTTGGGATACTTCTCTTGGAGCCGGTTGAAGTCGTCGACGTAGAAGAGCTCTTTCTTCGACCGAGCGCCGTACCAAAAGGTGATTTTGCGTTTGCTGTGGAGACGCTCGAGCTGGTCGAAGATGTGCGAACGCATCGGCGCCATCCCCGCGCCCCCCCCGATGAAGACCATTTCGTTGTCGGTCTCGCGGGCAAAAAATTCCCCGAAGGGGCCGGAGATTGTCACCTGATCCCCCGGTTTGAGGCCGAAGATGTAGGAGGACATCTTCCCCGGAGGAACACCCGGACGGGGCGGCGTGGCGATGCGCACGTTGAGCATGATGATCCCCCGTTCCAAGGGGTAGTTGGCCATCGAGTAGGCGCGCACGATCGGCTCATCGACCTGGGAGACCAAGTCGAAGAGTCCCATTTTCTCCCAGTCGCTGCGAAAGGGTTCAGGAATGTCGAAATCTTTGAACGCGCGGACGTGCGGGGGGGCTTCGATCTGGATGTAGCCACCAGCACGGAAGTCGACGTTTTCCCCAGGGGGGAGTTCGAGGACCAGCTCTTTGATGAAGGTGGCGACATTGCGGTTGCTCTTGACGGTGCAGGTCCATTTTTTGATTCCGAAGACCTCTTCGGGGACTTCGATTTTCATCGGTTGCTTGACAGCCACCTGACAGGAGAGGCGATATCCTTCGCGCGCCATTTTTTTGTTGATGTGGGCCGCTTCGGTGGGGAGCAGCGCGCCGCCTCCGTCCAGCACCTTGACTTTGCACTGCCCGCAGGAGCCGCCGCCGCCACAGGCGGAGCTGACGAAGAGCTTGGCGTCGGCCAATGCGCCGAGGAGTTTGGCGCCAACCGGTGCGTCGATCGTTCGCTCACCGTTGATTTCGATCGGAACCGTGCCGCTTGCGACCAGCCGCTTCCGCGCGGCGAGGATGAACGCCACCAGGAGGCCGACGATTGCGACAAAGAAAAAGACGCCCAGAATGACTTCGACCATAAGTGCGTTCCGTTACAGTTTCAGACCGGAAAATGCCATGAAGCCGAGCGCCATCAACCCTGCAGTCATGAAGGCGCTCCCCAACCCCTGAAGACCGGCGGGGATGTCAGCGTATTTGAGTTTCTCGCGCACTGCGGCCATCAGGGTGATCGCAACGGCCCAGCCGAGACCGGAGCCGACGCCATAGACGACGCTCTCGGCGAAATGGTAGTCGCGCTCCACCATGAAGAGGGTGCCTCCGAGAATTGCGCAATTGACCGTGATGAGCGGCAGAAAGATGCCCAGCGCGTTGTAGAGGGCGGGGACATAGCGATCGAGAAACATCTCGAGCACTTGAACGACCGCTGCGATCAACCCGATAAAACTCAAAAAGCCGAGAAAGGAGAGGTCGACCTCGGGAAGGCCCGCCCACGCCAGCGCCCCTTCGGCAAGAAGGTAACGGTTGAGGAGGTTGTTGATCGGCATCGTGATCCCCTGGACGACCACGACCGCGACTCCCAAACCGATCGCGGTTTCGATCCGCTTGGAGATCGCAAGGAAGGTGCACATCCCCAGAAAGAACGAGAGCGCCAGGTTTTCGATGAAGACGGCAGAGATGAAGAGGTTGATGAGCTCCATCTCACACCCCCTCCTGCGGTGCAGGCTGAACCCGGAATTCGGCCACTTCGCGCTGTTTGGGCTGCCACGTGCGCACCGCCCAGATGATGAGCCCGATGAGGAAGAAAGCGCTCGGGGGAAGGAGCAAGAGGCCGTTCGGAACGTACCACCCCCCCTCGGTCACGGTGTGCAGAACGGGGTGACCGAAGAGGGTTCCCGAGCCCAGGAGTTCGCGAATGAAACCGACCGTGAGAAGGATCGCACTGTAACCGAGCCCATTGCCGATTCCGTCCCAGAAGCTTGCAAGGGGCGGGTGACTCATCGCGTAGGCTTCGGCACGCCCCATCACGATGCAGTTGGTGATGATGAGCCCGACAAAGACGGAGAGCTCCCGGCTGATCTCAAAAGCAAAAGCCTTGAGGAACTGGTCGACGACGATCACCAGGGTGCTGATGATCGTCATCTGGATGATGATGCGGATCGATCCCGGGATATGTTCGCGGATGAGGCTGATGAAGAGGTTCGAGAAGGCGGTGACCAGTGTGAGCGCGATCGCCATGGTGAGCGCGGTGGCGAGCTTGGAGGTCACCGCAAGTGCCGAACAGATGCCGAGCACTTGCAGAATGATGGGGTTGTTGTCGAGAATCGGTTGCGTCAAGGTTTTGCGGATGTCGCTCATCGCTTGCCTCCCTGCTGAAGCTCCTGGAGGAACGGACCGTAAGCCCGTTCGCTCAACCAGAAACGGACGGTCTGGTCGACCCCCTTCGACGTGAGCGTCGCGCCCGCCAGGCCGTCGACCGTGAAGCGTGCGTCAGGGTGGCTGGGGTCGACGTGTCCCTTGATGACACGGATCGCCACTCGGCCGTTTTCGTCATAGGTCACTTTGCCGGGCCACAACGCTCGCCATTTGGGGTTTTCAACTTCGCCACCAAGGCCAGGCGTTTCAGCCTGCTGGTAAAACTTGAGGCCGCGGATCGTCTTGCCGTCTCCTTCCAGCGCAAGAAAGCCCCACATCGTCGACCAAAGCCCCGAGCCGTGGATCGGCAAAACCACCGTCTCTACCCGACCGTTCGCGTCCCGTTTGAGATAGACCGGCATCACTTTGGGGAGCCGCTTGATTCCTGCCGGGTCTTCGGCGCGCGCGAGGGGGCGAGACCAGTTGGGATCGCGCACGATCTTCTGCGGATCGGCCGGAAGCGGCGGTTCTTCGTCAAGGACCCGACCGCTTCCCAATTCGACCCAGACCCGTTCGAGCGTCTCCAGAGCCTGAGCGGGGGAGACAGGGCTGGCAGGTTGCCAAAGACCGGCGACTTCGACGATATTTTTGGCGCGAAAGGTTGCCTGGTTCTGCTGCTGCAGCGGCCGCAGGGTCACTACGGTGGCAGAGACAAGAGCCGCGCAGAAGAAACAGACGACGAGCGCGACCGCAACGATTTTGCGCAGGTCGTCGTTGGGCAGTGACCAGATCGCTTTCCAATTGACTGTTTCAGAGTGAGACATAACGACGCTCCCGTCGAGCAATGTGCCACCGCATCACCAGGTAGTCGATGAACGGCGCCCAGACGTTGGCAAAGAGCACCGCGAGCATCGCCCCTTCGGGGAAGGCGGGGTTGGCGACGCGAATCAACACCACCATAAAGCCGATGAGGAGGCCAAAAATCCAGCGCCCCGCTTGTGTCATCGATGCGGAAACAGGGTCGGTGGCCATGAAGAACATCGCGAGCATCAACCCGCCGACGACAAAGTGCCAGTACCAGGGCATCGCGGCCATCGGGTTACTATCGGGGCCGAACCAGTTGAAGAGATAAGAGGTGACGACCACGCCGATCGCGACGCCAGCGACGATCCGCCACGAGGCGATCTTGGTGTAGAGAAGAAAGAGCCCGCCGATAAGGAGCGCGAGCGCCGAGGTCTCTCCGAGCGAGCCGGGAATCAAACCGAGGAAGGCGTCCCACCAGGTGTAACCCGCTTGGGCAATTCCGGCCATCCCGTCGCTGGCGCCGACCGAGAGCGGCGTTGCCCGCGCGTAGCCGTCAACGGCAACCCAGACGGTGTCACCCGAAAGGGCGCTGGGGTAGGCAAAGAAGAGGAAGACGCGGCCCGTGAGCGCGGGGTTGAGAAAGTTCTTGCCGGTTCCGCCGAAGATCTCTTTGCCGAAGACGACGCCAAAGCTGATGCCCAGCGCGACCAGCCAAAGCGGGGCGTTGGGCGGCATCGTCAACGTGTAGAGCATCGAGGTGACGAGAAAACCCTCATTGATCTCGTGTTTGCGGACGATGGCAAAAAGGACCTCCCACAGCCCCCCGACGACCAGCGTGGTGAGGTAGATCGGCAGAAAGTGGAGGAGACCGAGGAAGAAGTTGCCGATCCAGCTTCCCGGATCGAACGAAAAACCGAGCGCGAGGTAGAGCGCCCCCCGCCAGTCGCTCTTTTCCGCGCCAAAGGTGCTCACTGCCAGGTTTGCCTGGTAGCCGGTGTTCACGCAGGCCATCAGGACCGCAGGAATGAGCGCGACGACGACGTAACTCATCATCCGTTTGAGGTCGATCGCGTCGCGCACGTGGGGGGCGCTTTTCGTCGTCTGGTTGGTCCAGAAGAGGAAGGTTTCGACCATCTCATAGAGGGGGTACCACCGTTCCCACTTGCCTCCGGGCAAGAAGTGGGGTTCCCAGTGATGGAAACGATCACGCAGTGACATTAACCCTCCCGTTCAATTTTGTTGAGTGCGGCGCGCAGGTAGGCGCCATAATCGGTTTTGCCGACGCAGGCAAAAGAGAAGAGGGCGACATCCTCCTCTTCGAGCTCCAGGCACCCGAGCTTTTGGGCCATGTCGGTATCACCAACCACCAAATAGCGGAGGAGTTGGGTTGGGAGAAGCTCGAGCGGGCAGATCTCTTCGAAGATCCCCGTCGGGATCATCGCGCGCGGGCTTCCCTGTTGCGCGGTAGTGAAACGCGGGGGTTCGCCGCGCGAGAAGAGGACGCGAAAAAGGGAAAAACGGGGCAATAGGGGGTTGAGCCACCCAAGGAGCGGCCGCTCCTCCCGCTTCGGTTCGGGGAGGACGCTCACCTGCAGGTGGTAGCGCCCAAGAAATGCGAGCGCCCCGACTGCTCGCCGTCCGTCGAGCGGTGAACCGGAGATCGGGCGACAGGGGCCATCGCGGAGCTCTCCATCGAGAAGCGACTCGATGCTTGCACCCAACGGCACCCGGAGGAGGCGCGGTTGCCGTACCATTTCGCCCCCCAGCGCGATCACCCGTTCAGTGTCGAGGCGCCCTTCGAGAAAGAGGGTACCGATGGCGATCACATCCTGGTAGTTGAGGTACCAAACCGTTCGGTCGAGCGAGACCGGTTCAAGGAAGTGGATGTGGGTGCCGGGAAGACCCGCTGGGTGAGGGCCAGCAAAAGCGACCGCGCAAAAGCGCGCCCCTTCCGGCATCGGCAGCCGCTCTCCTGGAGGTTGACAGAGGTAGATCCGTCCGTCGGTCAGGGGCTGGAGGACGGCGAGTCCCGCACGGAACGCGTCACCGCGTTCGCCAATCACCGCGATGGGGTCGGCGGCAAGGGGACGGGTATCGATCGCAGTGACGAAGATCGCGGCGGGGCGGGATGATGGATCGGGAATTCGGCCAAAGGGGCGGGTGCGAAATGCAGTCCAGAGGCCACTGGCGCAGAGGCGCGAGATGACCGTTTCGGCTTCCATTTCTCCCAGCTGCTGGGGAGAAACAGCCGGGTAGGTGGGTGCTCCGGCGTCAGGGTCGTCGGACACTTCGATCACGACATTGAGGAGCGCACGCCGGGCTCCCCTTTCGATGGCGACCACCGTGCCACTGACGGGCGACGTGAAGAGAACGTTGGGGTATTTTTTGTGAGCAAAGAGGGGCGCCCCTTTGGTGACCCGATCCCCTTCGCTCACCGCCATTTTGGGCCGCAAGCCGGGATAATCGGGGCCGAGCAGGGCTACGCGGCGAATCGGGTTGGCGCAACGCCCTATTTCCTGCTGGGGTGCTCCAGGAAGCGGCAGGGTAAGCCCTCGCGTGAGCGTCACCGTGTGCATGGTTGCACTCTTCTCTGTCCCGTTTGGATAAAATCGCGGGATTGTACCTTCGCTGAACCGAGATTGAATCATTCTAAAGAGAGATTCAACGCAATCCTTTTTTATCGCAGAATTACCCCGTACTAGGCTGCGAGCGGTAAACTCTCTCTGACAGCAACGCACCACCCGATTGGAGGCATCGCATGACATCCCACGATCCCGCTTTCCGCGAAGCGGCGCTCGACTACCATCGCCATCCCACCCCTGGGAAGATTTCGGTCGTTCCGACGAAGAGCCTGTCGAATCAACGCGATCTGGCGCTCGCCTATTCGCCCGGGGTGGCGTATGCCTGCGAGGAGATCGCGAAAGATCCGCTGAAAACGTACGAATTCACCTCGCGCGGCAATCTCGTCGCGGTGATTACCAACGGCACCGCGGTGCTCGGGCTCGGGAACATCGGCCCGTATGCGGCCAAGCCGGTGATGGAAGGGAAAGGGTGCCTGTTTAAAAAGTTCGCCGGGATCGACGTCTTCGATATCGAGCTCGACGCGAACGACCCCGATAAGGTGGTGGAGATTGTCGCCGCGCTCGAGCCGACGTTGGGTGGGGTGAACCTTGAGGACATCAAGGCGCCCGAGTGTTTCTATATTGAGCGCAAACTCCGCGAGCGGATGAAGATCCCGGTCTTTCACGACGACCAGCACGGCACGGCGATCATCGCCTCGGCAGCGCTCATCAACGGATTGATCGTCGTCGGCAAACGGATCGACGAGGTGAAGCTCGTCTGCTCGGGCGCTGGCGCGGCGGCGATCGCCTGTCTCGACCTGATGTGTCGCTTGGGATTGCGGCGCGAGAACGTCTTTGTCTGCGACTCCAAAGGGGTGATCACTGAGGGGCGCGAGCCCAACATGGAACCCAACAAGGCGCGTTACGCGCAGCGGACATCGGCACGAACGCTTGCCGAGGTGATCGAGGGGGCCGACGTCTTCCTGGGGCTTTCGCAGGGCGGGGTGCTGAAGCCTGAGATGGTCGCGCGCATGGCCAAAGACCCGCTGATCTTTGCGCTCGCGAACCCAACCCCGGAGATCCTTCCGGAGGAGGCGAAGCAGGTGCGGCCCGACGCGGTGATCGCCACCGGCCGGTCGGACTACCCGAACCAGGTGAACAACGTCCTCTGCTTCCCGTTTATCTTTCGCGGCGCGCTCGACGTTGGGGCGACAACGATTACTGAGGAGATGAAGATCGCCTGTGTTCACGCAATCGCGGAGCTCGCGCGGGCCGAAACGAACGACGTGGTCGCGAATGCCTATGGCGGAATTGAGCTCACCTTTGGGCGCGACTACCTGATTCCCAAACCCTTCGATCCTCGGCTGATCGTGCGCATTGCCCCGGCGGTGGCGAAAGCGGCGATCGATTCGGGGGTGGCGACACGGCCGATCGACGATTTCGACGCCTACCGGGCGCAGTTGCAGAATTTCGTCTACCACTCCGGCGTGGTGATGAAGCCGATCTTCACCGTGGCCCGGGCTTTGCCGACTGAGCAGAAGCGGGTGATCTACTGCGAAGGGGAGGACGAACGGGTTCTGCATGCGGCGCGCGCGGTGATCGATGAGGGGTTGGCACGGCCGATCCTCATCGGACGGCCGGCGGTCATCGAGATGCGGCTGAAGAAAATCGGCTTGCAACTGGAGCCGGGGCGCGACTTCGATCTGGTGAACCCCGAATCGGACCCCCGCTACAAGGAGCTGTGGCAGCAGTACCACAGGATGATGGCGCGGCGGGGCATCACCCCCGAGATTGCCAAGGCGCGGATGCGGCGCGACACGACGTTGATCGGCGCGATGCTCCTCAAAAACGGCGAGGCCGACGCGGTGATCTGTGGTACTTTCGGGACCTACGACTACCACCTGCAACATGTCCGCGATGTCATTGGGCTCGCCCCCGACGCGAAGCTCCTGGCGGCGATGAACATCGTGATGACGGGGAAATATACCCTTGCCGTTGCCGATACCTACGTGAACTACGACCCCACGGCAGACGAGGTCGCGCAAATTGCCGCGATGGCCGCGGACGAGTTCGCCCGTTTCGGGATTGAACCGCGGGTAGCGCTTCTTTCCCACTCCAACTTCGGTTCGGCCAATACTCCGTCGGCACGCAAGATGCGGGAAGCGCGCGAGCTCCTGCGCGCGTTGCGCCCCGAACTCAACATGGACGGCGAGATGCACGCCGACTCGGCCCTGTCACACGAGGTGCGGAGCCGCCTCATCGACGACGAGTTGTGCACACTCACCGGAGAAGCCAATGTCTTGATCATGCCGTCGCTCGATGCGGCGAACATCGCCTTTAATCTCGTGAAGCAAGTGTCGGGGCAGGGGGTTTCCGTCGGACCGATGCTCTTGGGTCCGGCACTCCCGATCCAGATTTTGACCCCGTCGGCGACGGTGCGGCGGTTGGTGAACATGACCGCGGTAGCGGTCGTCGACGCCCACGAGCTTCGTGAGCGACTCTTTGCACGCTGAAAGGGGGTGATTGATGGCTCTGATCCATGCGATCCGTTTCGACCACTTTGGTGGTCCTGAGGTGTTGCGCTGGGAGGCGGTGGAACTACCCGATCCAGCGCCTGGCGAAATTCAGGTGCAGAACCGCGCCGTGGGGGTGAACTTCATCGACATCTACCACCGCACCGGCCTCTACCCGGTGCCCCTGCCCTCCGGGTTGGGTCAGGAGGCGGCAGGGGAGGTGGTCGCGGTGGGGGAAGGGGTGAGCGAGTTTGCGGTGGGGGATCGGGTGGTCTATTTGAGCCCGAAGCCAGCAACCTACGCCGAGGCGGTCAATGTTCCCGCTGATCGCGCGGTGAAATTGCCGCAAGCGATCTCCTTTGAGACTGCGGCGGCGATGTGGTTGAAGGGGCTCACCGCACAGTATCTCCTGCGGCAAACGCATCGTGTTTCTCCAGGCGAGTGGCTCCTGGTCCATGCTGCCGCGGGCGGTGTCGGGTCGATCCTCGTGCCGTGGGCGAAACGGCTCGGGGCGCGGGTGATCGGGACCGTCGGTGACGAGGAGAAGGCCAAGCGCGCAAAGCTCCTCGGCTGCGACGAGGTGATCGTCTACACCCGCGAATCGTTCCCGGAGCGGGTGCGGGAGATCACCGGCGGGCGTGGCGTCGACGTCGTCTACGACTCGGTGGGCGCCGCGACCTTTGACGGGTCGCTCGATTCGTTGCGGCCGCTGGGTTTGATGGTCTCCTACGGCAATGCCTCAGGAAAGGTCCCGCCGTTTGATATCGGTTTGCTTGCGGCGAAAGGGTCGCTCTTCCTCACGCGCCCCTCGCTCTTTACATACGTTGCGGAGCGTAGCCGCTACCTCAAGATGGCCGAAGAGCTCTTTGCGGCGTGGCAGGCGGGGTGGTTTACTGTGGAGATCGGGCAGCGCTTTCTTCTACCCGACGCCGCAAAGGCTCACGAAGCGTTGGCCTCCCGGCAGACGGTGGCGAGCACGATCCTGACGCCATGACCTCGCCGTTTGTCCATCTGCGGCTCCACAGCGAGTTCTCGATTCGCGAAGGGATCGTCACGATCCCCGAGGCGGTCGAGCGCGCGGTGGCGTGCGGCATGCCGGCGTTGGCGCTTACCGACGTGATGAACGTCTTTGGGCTGGTGAAGTTTTACAAGGCGTGTCGCGCGGCGGGCGTCAAACCGATCATCGGCGTCGACGCGCGCGTCGCTCATCCCGATGATCCGGAAAATCCCGACGCGGCGCTCGAGCTGTTGCTCATCGTCCGCCACCGCGAAGGGTACCGGCAGCTCTGCGAACTTCTCTCCCGCGCATGGTTGGAGAACCAACATCGCGGACGGGCGCTGTTGCGGCCCGAGTGGCTGACCCGCGACACCTGTGCTGGGCTGATCGCGCTCTCGGGTGGGGCGCGCGGCGTGCTCGCGCCAGCGATCCTTGCTGGCGACGATCGCGGCGCGCGGCAAAGCGCCCACGCGTGGCTGGGCCGCTTCCCGGAGGGTCATTTTTTCGTCGAAGTGCAGCGTGCGGGTCTGCCCAACGAGGAGGCCTACCTCGCCGGGGTGGTACCGCTTGCGGCGGAGCTGGGGCTACCGGTCGTCGCGACCCACCCGATCCAGTTTCTCCGGCGCGAAGACTTCACCGCGCATGAGGTCCGCTTCTGTATCGCCGAAGGGTACGTATTGAACGACCCGAAGCGACCGCGCCCCTTTACCGAGGAGCAGTACTTCCTCGCGCCGGAAGAGGTTGCCGAGCGCTTTGCCGATCTGCCCGAGGCACTCGCCAATAGTGCGCTCATCGCCCAAAAGGCGAACTTCACGATCCAGCTTGGGAAGAGCTTCTTGCCGGCGTTCCCGACCCCGGAAGGGATGACACTGGAGGAGTTTTTCGTTGCGGAAGCGGAGAAGCGGTTGGCGGCGCGGCTTGTTGAGCGCTTCCCCGATCCCGTCGAACGCGAGCGGGAGCGGCCGCGTTATGAGGCGCGCCTCCAGTTTGAATGCGAGACGATCATCCAGATGGGGTTCCCCGGCTACTTTTTGATCGTCGCCGACTTCATCAACTGGGCGAAAACCCATGGCGTGCCGGTGGGGCCGGGGCGGGGCTCGGGCGCAGGGTCGCTCGTGGCGTATGCGCTACGCATCACCGACCTCGACCCCCTCTCCTACGCGCTTCTCTTCGAGCGCTTTCTCAACCCCGAACGGGTGTCGATGCCCGACTTCGACGTCGACTTTTGCCAGGAGAAGCGCTACCAGGTGATCGACTATGTCCGGCAGCGCTACGGCGCAGAGGCGGTGAGCCAGATCGCGACCTTCGGCACAATGGCCTCGAAAGCAGTGGTGCGCGATGTCGGCCGAGTCTTGGGGCTCCCCTACGGCTTGTGCGACCGGATCTCGAAACTGATCCCCACCGAAGGGGTCAAGCCGGTGTCGCTTGCCAAGGCGCTGGAGCTCGAGCCGCAACTCCAGGAGCTGATGGCCGACCCGCAGGATGGGGAAGCGATCCGCCAGCTCTTTGAATTGGCGATGCCGCTCGAGGGGCTCACCCGCAACGTCGGGATGCACGCCGGCGGCGTGCTGATTGCTCCAGGGAAAATCACCGATTTCTGCCCCCTCTTTGTCCAGGAAGGGGACGATCCGAGCCCGGTGTCGCAATTCGACAAAGACGACGTCGAGGCGGTGGGGTTGGTGAAGTTCGATTTCCTGGGGCTCAGAAACCTCACGATCATCCACGAGGCGCTCGATCAGATCGAACGCCTCACCGGCTCCCGCCCCGATCTCACCCGCATCGGGCTTGACGACCCGGCGACCTACCAGCTCCTCAAAGAGGCCAACACCACCGCAGTCTTCCAGCTTGAATCGGAAGGGATGAAGAAGCTCCTCAAGAAGCTCCAGCCCGACCGGTTCGAAGACATCATCGCGGTGCTCGCCCTCTACCGTCCCGGGCCGCTCGGCTCCGGCATGGTTGACGACTTTATCCTGCGCAAACAAGGCAAACAGGCGATCGACTATTTCCACCCCGACCTTCAAGCCTGCTTGGAGCCGACCTACGGGGTGATCGTCTACCAAGAGCAGGTGATGCAGATCGCCCAGATCATTGGCGGCTATACCCTGGGGGCAGCCGACCTCTTGCGCCGCGCGATGGGCAAGAAAAAGCCCGAGGAGATGGCGAAACACCGCGAGATCTTCCGTAAAGGGGCGGTCGAACGCGGCTACGACGAGGCGCTCGCGATGCGCCTCTTCGACTTGATGGAGAAGTTCGCCGAGTACGGTTTCAACAAATCGCACACCGCCGCCTATGCGGTGGTCACCTACCAGACAGCTTGGCTCAAACGCCACCACCCTGCCGCCTTCTTCGCCGCAACGCTCTCGTCCGATATGGACGACACCGACGCGGTGAAGGTCTTCTACGACGATGCGCGCGAAAATGGCCTGACGATCCTCCCCCCCGACGTCAACGCCTCCGACTACCGCTTCCAGGCGATCGACCCCCAGACGATTCGCTACGGGTTGGGGGCGATCAAAGGGGTCGGCGAGCCGGCGGCGCGGGCGGTAATCGAGGCGCGCCACCGCGGGGGGGGCTTTCGCGACCTTTTCGACCTCGTTGCCCGTGTCGACCGCCGCGTCGTGAACCGGCGGGTGCTCGAGCAGCTGGTGCGCGCGGGCGCCCTCGATACCCTTCCGGGTCACGAGGCGGTGCGCACACCGGATGGCCACTGCAACCGCGCGCGCCTGCTTGCGTCGATCGAACTTGCGCTCGACACTGCCGAGCAGCAGGAGCGGGCGGCAATGCAACGGGGCCTTTTTGACGATGGCCCGAGCGAGCGCTGCGCGTTCACCCCGCAATTCGCGACGGTCCGCGCATGGAGCGAGCGGGAGCGGTTGAAAGAGGAGAAACTTGCGCTCGGCTTCTTCCTCTCCGGCCACCCCTTCACCGCGTTTGCCGCCGAATTGCGCGAGACGATCCCGACCCACCTTGCCGCGCTCACCCCGAGCCGCGATTCGGTATGGGTCTGCGGGGTGATCACCGAGGTGCGGACCAAAATGGGGGCGCGGGGGCGGATGGCGTTCGTGACGCTCGACGACGGGTCGGAACCGCGCGAGATCCTCTTCTACCGCGAACTCTACGACGCAGTGCGTGGGATTCTCGTTGAGGATGAACCGCTGATCGTCCGTGTGCGGGTCTCACCCGACGACTACAGCGGGGGATTTCGCGTCGTCGCTGACGAGGCGCTCACGCTTGCCGAGTGGCGGGCGCGGCAACTCAAAGCGATCGAGCTCACCGTGGGGGAGCATCTGCTCGCGACGCCAGTGGCCACTGAGCGGCTCTGTGAGACGCTCGGCGCCTTTCGGGTGGCGAACGCGAGCGACGGGGTCCCCGTAGTGCTGCGCATCGTTCTTCCCGAAGGTCGCGTCGCCCTGCGGCCGAAAAGCGCTCCGCTCTTGGTCAAGCCCGACGACGCTTTTTTGGTCGAACTCCGCGGGCTCTTCGGGGTCGAGGCGCGGCTGCGCTACTGACGGCCCGCCGCGCTTCGGGCTCCCCCTAGACGTAAGAGATCGCCGCTTCCCCGCGGTGCCACTGGACGCTCGCTTGCAGCGCCTCGTCGAGCGTCTCAAAAACCTTATCGCGTCCCAGCTCGTCGAGAAAACCGCTGTCGTTGAGGATTCGGTGCGGTTGCCGGTTGAGACCAACCAGAAGCACGACAATGCCCCGTTTGGTCAGGTCGTTGCGGATCATCTCGAGCGTCTCCAACCCCGACGCGTCGATGTTGATGAGGCGGTGGAGGTCGAGGATGATCACGTCGGGCCAGTCACGGGTTTCGAGAAAGAGGTCGAGCTTGTGGACGGCGCCGAAGAAGAGCGATCCCGAAATCCGATAGGCGGCGACCCGCATCGTGCCATCCTCCCGCCGCCATGCGTCGGCGTTGGGGTGGCGCTCAAGCGCAATCGGCTCGACTTCGGTGAGTTGACTCATGCGGTAGATGAAACCGAACGAGGCCAACACCATCCCGATCTCCACCGCAATGGTGAGGTCGAAAAGCACCGTGAGGAGAAAGGTGGTCAAGAGGGTCACGCGGTAGCTCAACGCAAATCGCTTGAGCGACCGCCAACTCATCTCATGCCACTCGCCCATGTTGACGGCAACCACGAGGACAATCGCCGCGAGGGTGGTGAGCGGCACAAAAGCGGCGGCGGGGGCCAACAAGAGGACGACGAGGAGCAGCGTCACGGCGTGGATCATCCCTGCAACCGGTGTACGACCGCCAGAACGGACATTGGTGGCTGTCCGGGCAATCGCACCGGTAGCGGCAAACCCGCCAAAGAGGGGGGCGACGACGTTCGCAATGCCCTGCGCCATCAGCTCCTGGTTGGGGTCGTGGCGGTCGTCGATCATGCCGTCGGCGACGCGCGCAGAAAGCAGGCTTTCGATCGCGCCCAGAAGGGCAATCGCGATCGCGGCCGGCAAAAGGTCGCGCAACGTCGAGAGGTTCAACGCGGGCAGTTGCAGCGCGGGGATTTCGGCCGGAATTCCGCCAAAGCGACTGCCGATGGTCTCGATCGGCAGCGACCAGAGGGCGTTCACGGCTGTAGCGACGATCAGCGTCGCGAGCGGCCCAGGGAGGCGCTGCATCCAGGCAATGCGTTTCGCCAAACGGTTCCAGGCCAGAAGAAAGAGGAGCGACGCGACGCCGAAGAGGGTTGTTACCCGATCCCACGTCGGCAAAGCGGTGAGCAACGCCTCCATCTTGGCAAAAAATTCCCCCGGGAGGTTGGCGATCGATAAGCCGAGAAAATCCTTGATTTGCGAAATAAAGATGACGACGGCGATCCCATTGGTAAAACCGATCACAACCGAAATGGGAATGAAGCGGATCAACCCGCCGAGACGCAATGCCCCCATCGCAAAAAGCAAAACGCCCGCAATCATCGTGGCAACGAGGAGCTGGTCCACGCCGTAGCGCGCGACAATGCCATAGATGATCGGGATGAACGCTCCTGTGGGGCCGCCGATTTGGACCCGCGAACCGCCCAAGGCGCTGATGAGAAAGCCGGCGGTGATCGCCGTCCAGATTCCGGCAGTGGGGGACATGCCACTGGCGATTGCAAAAGCCATCGCGAGCGGCAACGCCAGCACCCCAACGGTGATGCCGGCAGCGCAGTCACTCAAAAACTGCGCCCGCGAATAACCGGAATGAAAAAGATCGACCAAACGGGGATGAAAAGGAAACCACTTCATGATGATCCTCACGTTGCAAGAGACGATGACACAACCGAATCGATTACGGGTGCCGAGCTCGTTTGCGTCCGTGAGGAACGTGAAGATACCAAAGTCGCCGTGGGGTCAGACCGGTAGCGGTCATTTCCCCAGCGACGAGTATAAAGGGGTGCGGCGAAAAAGAGGCTGCGCTCATTTCACCCGCATACCGGGAAGCGCACCGCTATCGGGGGCAAGGAGAAAGAGGCCCGGGAGCGTTCCCGATTCGTCGCTCGCCGCGAGCACCATCCCTTCCGAGAGGCCAAAACGCATTTTGCGCGGTGCGAGGTTCGCGACCATCACCGTGAGCCGCCCGGTGAGCGCCTCCGGCGCGTAAGCCCCTTTGATGCCCGCGAAGACAGTGCGATAACGGGGCGACCCGTCGGGGTGGCATTCGCCGATGTCGAGCGTGAGTTTGACGAGCTTCTGCGCTTCTGGCACCGCTTCCGCTGCAACGATGCGGGCGACGCGAAGATCGACCGCGGCGAACTGGTCGATGGTGATCTCGGGGGCAATTTCGGGCGGGGGGAGCGTTTGCTGCTCCTCTTTTGTGGCCTGTGCCGCATCGGTAGCCGACGCCGACGGGGCGATGGTTTCCCGGTTTGCTGCGATCAGGCGGTCGAGTTGCTCCCGTTCGATGCGCCTCATCAGCGGTTCAAAGGGGGCAATCGCATGCCCCTCGGAGAGGGGTGCCCACGTCCCCTGCCAATCGAGCGGCGGGAGGTTGAGGAACGCTTCGATGCGCGCCACCGTCCGCGGCAGAATCGGCTTGAGGATGCGGGCGATGTCGCGAAACATCGTGAGGCCCGTTGTGCACACCGTGTGGAGTTGCTCCACGGCTCCCGCCTTGGCGAGCTCCCACGGTTTTGTCTCGTTGATGTAGCTGTTCGCGCAATCGGCAAGTTCCAACGCTCGGCGGGTCACAGTGGCGAAGTCGCTCGCTTCGAACGCGGCGTGAAGGGTCGCGTCCTGGTAGCGCTCGGCAAAGGGGGCGAGCGCTGCGTGATCGACCGGCCCCAACCGTCCGCCAAACCGTTTGTGGATGAAGCCGCTCAAGCGCGAGCCGATGTTGACGAATTTACCGACAAGGTCGCTATTGACCTTGGCGATGAGGTCGTCGAGTGCGAGGTCGACATCCTCCATCGTGCCGTTGGTTTTGGTGGCGAAGTAGTAGCGCAGCCACTCGGGGTTGAGGCCGAGATCGAGCCAGGAGCGGGCGGTGATGAAGGTGCCGCGGCTTTTGCTCATTTTCGCGCCGTCGACGGTGAGAAAGCCGTTGACGAACTCCCGCGTCGGCGTCCGAAAGCCGGAGAAGTGGAGCATCGCCGGCCAGAAGAGGGCGTGAAAGTAGAGGATATCTTTACCGATGAAATGGACCATCTCGGTGCCGGCTGCTTCCGCCGCCGCGGCGTCGAGGTAGGGGGTGGGGTCGATTCCCGCGCGCGCGGCGAAAGCCGAGAAACTTGCAAAGTAGCCGATCGGGGCGTCGAGCCAGACGTAGAAATATTTTCCCGGGGCGTCGGGAATCTCAAAACCGAAGTAGGGGGCGTCGCGGGTGATGTCCCAGTCGGCCAAGTGGCTCTCCGCCTCACTCCCAAGCCACTCCTTGAGTTTGTTCGCCGCTTGCGGGGGGAGCCGCGGTTCGCCCCGTGCGTTCGTGCCTGCGGTCCACTCCCGCAAGAAGGCGACACAACGGGGATCGGAGAGTTTGAAGAAGTAGTGGGTCGAATTTTTCAGGATCGGTTTCGCGCCCGAGACGGCGGAGTAGGGGTCGATCAGTTCGGTGGGGGAGTAGGCGGCACCGCACACTTCGCAGTTGTCGCCGTACTGGTCGGGCGCTTTGCAGCGCGGGCAGGTTCCTTTGACATAGCGGTCGGGGAGGAACATCCCTTTGACATGGTCAAAGAGCTGGGCGATCTCGCGCGCGACGATGAGCCCTGCTTCCTTCAGCCGCAGGTAGATCGTCTCAGCAAAGGTGCGGTTCTCGGCGCTGTGGGTCGAGTGGTAGTGGTCAAAAGCAACCAGGAAGTCGGTGAAGTCGGCAAGGTGCGCGGTGCGCATCCGGTCAATGAGTGCCTCGGGGGTGATCCCCTCCTTTTCAGCGCGGAGCATCACCGGGGTGCCGTGGGTGTCGTCGGCGCAGACGTAGTGGACGGTGTGGCCGCACATCCGCTGGTAGCGGACCCAGATGTCGGCGCCGATGTAGCCGACGAGGTGGCCGAGGTGGATGTCGCCGTTGGCGTAAGGGAGCGCGTTGGTGACGAGGATCTTTCGGGTCATGGTCGAGTGCAAAAGGGGCGCGTAAAGCGGAATTATAGCGCGGGGCGATTGGGCGGCAGCAGCCGAGGTCACC